>NZ_JBBNAM010000148.1:0-4316 GCF_037994425.1 Phyllobacterium sp. | reverse complement strand
TCAACGTGACCAATCGTGCCAATGTTGACGTGCGGCTTGTTACGTTCAAACTTGCTCTTAGCCATAGCTGTCGTTCTCTCGTCATCACAACCGGCCTTGCGCCGGTACCATGTTTGTAGCTCAGACGGGACAGCAAGCCGTCCGTCAGCACATTCGCCCATCCGGTCGCTTTACGACCGACCGGGGTTCTGTCCGAGCTTGCTCATTCATATGGAAAACACATGAGCGAGGTACAATGCTCAAGACAAAAATCGAAGAGCACCTCTGCGCGCTTGCACGCACATAGGGCGCTCCTGAAACTGGAGCGGGTAGCGGGAATCGAACCCGCATATTCAGCTTGGAAGGCTGCTGCTCTACCACTGAGCTATACCCGCACATCATGGCGTTGGTTCCGGCGATGGTGGAGGGGGTTGGATTCGAACCAACGTAAGCCAAGCTAACGGATTTACAGTCCGTCCCCTTTAACCACTCGGGCACCCCTCCGGTCATCGCCGATGGAACCACACCATAAGCACTCTCTCAAGCAGCCAGCCTGCATTTGCCCGGGCCGGTGCTTGCGGAGGGCCTTATGCCGACTAGCCCACGTGGTGTCAACAGCTCACTTCAGAAAATGAATGGCTTGTGGAAACAAGCTGAAGAAATGTGCTCGCGCACAGGCAAAAGCCCGCGATTTTGGCGAGATGTCTGTATCGCGCCAATGCCCAAAAGGGTATATGTCCGGCCATGACCGACCAAAAGCCTTCCCGAACGCCCAAAGATTCCCATTACGCAACGCTGCGCCGCCAGTTCCGCGACCAGAAGGCGGGCGGCGCACCGCAAGCGCAACGAAGCCGGCGTCGGGCGACAGAAGGCTCACAAGCCCCGGAAGGCCTTGTGCGGCTGTATGGGCTGCACACGGTGCGCGCCGCCCTCGACAATCCTGCTCGCCAGATCAAGCGCATGCTCGTTACGAAAAACGCGCTGGACCGGCTCGAAATCGAAGATACGTCCACTCTTCCCTTCGATGTCGAGACTGTCGATCCCCGCGCTATCGACCGCGAGACGGGCTCGGAGGCGGTCCATCAGGGTGTAATGATCGAGGCGAAGCCGCTCAAGGCCCAATCCCTGAAAGCATTGCAGGAAAGTTCGCTGCTGTTGATTCTCGATCAGGTGACCGATCCGCACAATGTAGGAGCGATCATGCGATCGGCGGTGGCTTTTGGTGCCGGAGCGATCATTTCGACGGCGCGTCACAGTCCACAGGAATCCGGGGTTCTGGCGAAGGCAGCGTCCGGCGCGCTCGAGCTCATCCCGCATATCGAGGTGCGAAATCTCGCAGAAGCGATCGGCGAATTGCATAACCTCGGCTTTACGACGATCGGGCTCGATTCTGAGGGGCCGCTCGAACTCGAAAGAACGATGGCGAAGGGCCGTATTGCCCTAGTCCTTGGCGCCGAGGGTAAAGGCCTCCGGCAAAAGACGCGCGAGACTGTGACGCACCTAGCCAGGCTCGATATGCCTGGTGCGATCAAATCGCTCAACGTTTCCAACGCGGCGGCGATTTCACTCTATGCCGCCCAACGTTTTCTCGCCGGCGATTCTGCTTAAAGGCAAAGCCCCGTTCGAATATAATACGGATCAGCAGTGTTCATCCTGCTCCGGTCGTCCAAATATCGGGTCGTCCGGAATGGAGTACGCCTATGCTGCGCAACAGCAAAGATTCGTTCGGCCTGATTTCGATCCTGTTTCATTGGATTATCGGGATCGTCTTTCTCGGCCAGATTGTGCTCGGCTACCTGATGGTGAGGGTGAGCGACTTCACCCTCCAGTTCAATCTCTATCAGTGGCACAAATCCTTCGGCTTCCTCGTACTGGGACTGTCTGCGCTGCGGCTGGCGTGGAAATCAATCAGTCTGCGTCCGCGTGATCCGGAGACGTTGAGCCGGTTGGAGCGCGTGGGTGCCCACAGCGCCCACGCCTTCCTTTATCTCAGTCTGTTTATCGTACCGCTGACCGGTTGGGCGATCGCATCGAGCTCGCCGCTGCAGATACCGACATTCATGTTCAATCTTATCGTCATTCCATCGTTGCCGCTTGCGATATCGGACAGCGCTGAGGCGCTCTGGTCAGCGAGCCACGCCTGGCTTGCCTATCTCTCGGCCGCTGTGGCTGGCGTCCATATCCTGGCGGCGCTTCACCATCATTTCTGGAAGAGGGATACAACTTTGCTGCGCATGCTGGCTCCAGGGGCCGTGCGAAACGGCGGCCGGCACCCAACCAGACGGAATCAAACATCATGAGAACCACAAGCGTGTTTCTATCTACCGCGATCGGTGCAGCAATAGCCGGAATCGTTGCCCTCGCCCCGACATCCGTCAGCGCCGATACGCTTTCCGAAGTCGCCGGACGCTACAAGATCCAGCCCTCTTCCCGCGTCGGCTTTTCCGTTTCGCAGGTGGGCGGCGGCGGAATTACCGGCAATTTCAAGAAGTTTTCCGGCGTCTTTGCGCTGAACAATTCCGATATCAGTCGTTCCGTTATTGACTTCACATTATACCCGGAAAGCGTTTCGACCGGTCAGGCGCGTGTCGAAAGCTTCCTCAAGTCTGATGCGGTGTTTGATTCGGCAAACTTCCCGACGATTACCTTCAAATCGACCCAGATCACCCAGACGGGGTCCGACACGGCCCAGATTTCCGGCATCCTGACGGCGCGGGGGAAGAGTAACCCGGCAAGCTTTGAGGCGAGTCTCGCCGACCATAGCAACAACACCATAACCTTCCGCGTCCAGGGAAAATTGTTGCGCTCGCGATACGGTATGGATGTCGGCACGCCGATTTATTCGAACGTCGTCCAGTTCGATATGGTCATACGGGGCCAGCGCTCGTAACGCTCGGCTTGAAGAGCACGTCCGCATCGCCGACACGCCAGGCATTCTCGAAGTGCATGCGTTCGATGACCCAATGGTCGCCGGCGCTTGCCAAATCGACGTCTAGTACATTCTTCAGAAGCAGATGACGGCTGTGATCGCCGCGCGGCAGATGTTGAGCTTCAATCAAGGCAAAAAGGGTTGCGCGGCTCCCATCGTAGTGCTTCACGCGGGGATTCGTGATGCTGTGCGTGGTATCGAGGATTCCAGTGGTGGTAAGGATGGTGTCGACGATCGCTTGGCGTCCTTCAAACACGGGGATTGTCACACCAAGCTTTGCCGCAACAGCGGTGAAATCGAGCACGGCGTCAGCAGCGAAAGCCGATTCGAACAGTTGCCTGTCGCGCAGATCCTGTCCCGCACCGAATCGATAGAGCGCATCGACGATTGCGGTGAAATCTTCGGTCGGCACCGCCAAAAAGTGGGCCTTGCCTTGCGTTGGAACCATTGCCATATCAGCCTCCTGAGTTTTTCGCTTGGCTGAGAATTGGCAAGTTGGGCGTTGACACACAAGAACGCACCGTAAGCATAGGAGCTTTCCAGATGGATAGTTTTGCGCCGCGCGAGAAAGAAATGTGCTTCGGGCAATGCCCCGTGCTAATCCGTGAAACACTCGATTTGATTGCCGCCAAATGGACGGTTCCGATTTTTTTCGCCCTGCGCGGTGCCTCGGGGCCCATTCGCTACGCTGATCTGCAACGGCGTCTCGGTGAAATCACGCCAAAGGAGCTTGCCAAACATCTGCGCAACTTCGAAACAGCGGGCATGGTGAGGCGGACGGTTTATCCGACCGTCCCGCCGCGCGTGGAATATGCTTTGACCGAATTGGGGGAAACGCTGTTGCCGAGCCTTGAAACCCTCGCCGATTGGGCAATCCGGCATGGCAGCAAAGTCGCGGACAATCGCAAAGCCAATGAGCCGTCGGCCCCGGTGCGCCTCATCAGGCCGGCGTAGAGTTACACGGCCTTCGCGGCCGCCCTGCCTGCAGCGCGGCCGGAAAAGATGCATCCGCCGAGGAATGTCCCTTCCAGCGAATTGTAGCCGTGCATCCCACCGCCGCCAAAACCGGCGGCCTCGCCCGCTGCATAGACGCCCGGGAGGACCTCGCCGTCCGCCCTCAGCGCCCTTGCGCTGAGATCGGTTTCTATCCCGCCAAGCGATTTACGCGTCAGAATGTTGAGGCGCACCGCGATCAGGGGGCCATGCTTCGGGTCAAGAATCTTGTGCGGCGGCACCACGCGCACGAGCCTGTCGCCGATGTAGTTCCGCGCACCTCGTATCGCCGTGATCTGAACGTCCTTGGTGAAGGGATTGTCGACCTCCCGGTCACGCGCCTCGATCTGCTCGCGCAACTTCGATTCGTCGATGAGATTGTCGCCGGTCAGGGCATTCATGCGCCGCACAAGGT
>NZ_JBBNAM010000147.1:0-6210 GCF_037994425.1 Phyllobacterium sp. | reverse complement strand
CGACATCTTCGGGTGTCGAAACAGTCTCCTGTGCAATATCGACGATGACGTCGCCCGCTTCGATCCGCTTGTTCGCGGCAATCGAATCTTTCTGGACTTCGGTGACGAGAACGCCCTGCACTTCCTTGGCTATGCCAAACGACTTGCGGCTGTCATCGTCGAGCGACCCCAGGGTCATGCCAAGCACGTCGACGCCGCGCAGAGCACCATTATCCTCGCCCTGGCCGGACTGATCGTCTTTCTTCGCCTGTTGATCCCCGTCCTCGAGCCTGCCGAGCTTGACCTTGACGGTCTGTTCCTTGCCCTTGCGGATCACAACGACATCGACTTCCTTGCCGACCGGACTTTCCGCGACTACGCGCGGCAAGTCTTTCACATTGTTGACATCCTTACCGTCGAAACGTGTGATGACGTCACCTGCAAGAATTGAACCATTTGCCACCGGTCCGCCATCGATGATCCCGGCCACCAGTGCGCCCTTGCTGGATGGCATGCCCAGGCTCTCGGCAATTTCCTCAGTCACCGGCTGGATGCGCACGCCGAGCCAGCCGCGCCGTGTCTCGCCGAACTCGCGCAGCTGCGCGATGACGCCAGAGGCGAGCTCCGCAGGAATGGCAAAGCCGATACCGATGGAACCGCCGGTTGGCGAAATGATCGCGGTATTGATGCCGACCACCTCGCCATACATGTCGAACAGCGGACCGCCGGAATTACCCCGGTTGATTGCAGCGTCCGTCTGGATGAAGTTGTCGTAGGGACCGGAATTGATGTCGCGATTGCGCGCCGACACGATCCCGACCGTAACCGTGCCACCGAGGCCGAACGGGTTGCCAATGGCCATCACCCAGTCACCGATCCGCGTCTTCGACGAATCGCCGAACTTCACGGCAACGAGCTTGTGCTTCTTTGGATCGACCTTGAGCACGGCAAGGTCAGTCTTCGTGTCCTTGCCGACGAGTTCGGCCTTGAGCTTCGAACCATCGTTGAAGTTGACTTCAATCTCGTCGGCGTCGGCAATCACATGGTTGTTGGTGACCACGATACCCTGCACCGCATCCACTACGAAACCTGAGCCGAGCGACTGGACTTGATGTGAAGGATTGCTTTCGCCGGGCTTCTGCTTGCCAAAATATTCATCGAAGAACTCCTGGAAGGGCGAACCTTCCGGAACCTTCGGCATGGGTATTGGACCTGACTCACCATCCTGACCCTTGACGGTCTGGGACGTTGAAATGTTGACCACGGCGTCGAGAAGCCCTGCGGCAAGATCAGCGACGGATGCGGGGCCTTGGGCGCGCGGCTGCAGGCTGTTTGGCACGGGCGCAGCTTGCGCCTGGGCGAATGCGTGATTGACCGACAAGGGAGAAACGCCCGCTGCGACCAATGCAATCAGCGCGACTGCTGCCGTGGTGGAGCGGAAGGCGGTGCGACCAGTGTTTAGAACCATGCGTTCGGTCCCCTATCGGTTAACGTGGAATAATACAACAGAACGGCGAGAGTAGACAAAAATATGGCCGCCGACACAAAGCTTTGATGAACTGCACCCTTGACGCGTCATCCGCGTGCGAGCCAGACGATTGCAACGCCGATCGCAACGGCGGCTACACCGGCGATACGCAGGAACCCGTCTGGCTGTTCGCTCACGTCACGCGCGACACGTTTGGCCACAACAGGGAAGCAGCCGTAGAGCACTCCCTCGAACACGAGGAAGAGCCCCACGGCATCCAGAAAATCAACCATTGTAACCTGCCCTTACTGCTGGGCAGGCGCTGGTGCGGCCGGCGCTGGCGGCGTGGCGCCGCTCACCGGAGGAAGATTTCCGTTGGAATCCTGGAAATACCGGAAGAACTCGGAATTCGGCGAAAGCACCATCGTCGTTCCCGTATTGTCGAGTGCGGTACCGTAGGCCGTCATAGAGCGGTAGAACGAGAAGAAATCCGGATCCTTGGAGAAGACTTCCGCAAAGATACGGCTGCGCTCGCCCTCGCCCTCACCCCGGGCGATTTCCGATTCCTTGCGGGCCTCGGCGATGATTTCCACCACTTGACGGTCGGCGATCGCCTTGATGCGCTGCGCGGCTTCACGACCGCGGGCGCGCAAGCGCTCCGCTTCGGCGAGACGTTCCGCCTTCATCCGGTCGAAGGTTTGCTGCGAGACTTCCTGCGTCAGATCGGTTCGGCGAATACGCACGTCGGTGATCTTCAGACCCAAGGATTCCGCATCGGGCCGCAACTGTTCGCGCACTTCGTGCATCATGCCGGCGCGCTCATCGGAAAGCGCAGCTTCGAACCCGCGCAAACCATAGACGCCGCGCAATGAGGCATCAAGGCGGGTACGCAACCGAGCTTCCGCCAGCGTGACGTCGCCCGAAACGGTCTGCCGGAACTTGCGCGGATCAGTGATCTGGTAAACGAGGAAGGCATCGACTTCGTAGAACTTACCGCCCGATACCTGCACGCGGATATTGTCGAGTTCAAAGCTCAGGAGACGATCCTCGATCATCTGAACGTTGTCGGCCTCAAGGAAGCCGAACGGCAGCTTGAAATAGATGCCGGGATCGGATTTCACGTCGACGATCTGGCCGAAACGAAGCACGATTGCCTGCTGGCCGGCGCGAACGACGAAAATCGATGAATAGACCAGCAATGCGACGAGCGCGATGAGTCCGACGATAATAGGGAGACGATTCTGGGTCATCACTTCGCTCCCTCAGCGGCCGGGCGCTGTTGCTGCTTGGTGAGTTCCTGGAGCGGCAGGTAAGGCACGACGCCCTGACCACTCTGATCGACGATCACTTTATTGGAGTCCTTCAGGACACGCTCCATTGTTTCGAGGAAAAGACGCTTGCGCGTAACTTCGGGGGCTTTGACATATTGATCGTAAACGGAGGTGAAACGCTGCGCCTCACCCTGCGCTTCCTGTACGATCCGGTTCTTGTAGGCCGCCGCATCTTCACGGATCTGGGCGCCTTCACCGCGTGCCTGACCGAGTTTCTGGTTGGAATACTGGTTCGATTCTTCGACGAAGCGGTCTTCGTCCTGCTCGGCGCGCTGCACTTCGTCAAAAGCGTCGGCGACTTCGCGCGGCGGCGCCGCATCTTCGATCGATACGGCATTGATCTGGACGCCGGCGCCGTAGTCGTCGAGCGTTTTCTGGATAATGCCGCGCACGTCATTTGCAATGCCCGCGCGGTTGTCGCGGAAGATATCCTGCGCCGGACTGCGACCGACGATTTCGCGCATGGCGCTTTCGGAGACCTGCTGCACGAGGTTTTCCGGATTTTCGACATGGAAGAGATAGGCGACCGGATCGGAGACGCGATAGAGCACCGAGAACTGCACGTCGACAATGTTCTGATCGCCCGATAGCATCAAGCCTTCCTTGGCACCACGTGCACCCTGGCCACCAATGTTCTTCTGCTTTTCGACGATCTCCACCTTTTCATAGGATTCAATTGGCCAGAAATGGAAATGCAGACCAGGTTCGGCAATATCCGCCTTGGGCTTGCCGAAGCGCAGCTCAACGGCACGCTCATCCGGCTGCACGGTGTAGATCGACTGGAAAAGCCAGAAGGCAACGAGGACGAGTGCTGCAACGCCCCAGAAAGCGGGACTGCCGCCCGAACCGCCGGGCAGAGCCTGACGTAAACGATCCTGACCGCGGCGGAGTATGTCTTCGAGGTCTGGTGGGTTGCCGCCACCGCCCCCTTGCGGCTTCTGGCCCCACGGGCCACCGCCGCCACTATTGTTACCGCCGCCACCCCATGGGCCGCCGCCGCCGTTTTGATTACTCCAGGGCATTCCTACCTCATATTTTGAAGGAAAAGCGCCAACCCCTTGGCTTCCTCCCACTGTCACGATGTCCCGTTTATAGGGATGGCGCTGCACGCTTTCAACGCGCGCGGCCGAATTTCGCGCGAATTTGGTAAAAAGCCGAACGATTATGGTCCGTTATCACGAAATTTTCAGATCGGGCGCAGTTTTGGCGACCGCTCAACGTCGCTCGTAGATGGCGAACCGTGTCGGATAATTGTCCTTCTCGCCGGCAGGGAAATCCTCGCTGGAAATCTCCACCCAGATCTTAGGGTCGATCGGCGGAAAATGCACGTCGCCCTCGATTTCCGCGAGCACCCAGGTGACATAGAGCCGGTCGACGCGATTCAGGGTCTGCCGAAAGATTTCACCGCCGCCGATGATGCAGATCTCGTCCACCTTGTCGGCGCTGGCGTGACTGCCCGCGACGACAAGCGCCTCATCCACCGATCGGACTGCGATGACACCATCGATAGAAAATGCGGGGTCGCGGGTCACGACGATATTGGTCCGGCCAGGTAAGGGCCGGCCAAGCGAATCCCAGGTCTTGCGTCCCATGATGATGGGTTTGCCCATCGTCGTCGCCTTGAAGCGCTTCAGATCCGATGAAAGGCGCCAAGGCAAGCCATTCTCACGACCGATGACGCCATTCTCGGCAATTGCAACCACAAAACTGATCATGCGCACATCGTCCGTTTCTAATGAGCGTCGTCAAAAGCGGCGAAAGCCTAAACGGCGATCGGCGCCTTTATGCTGGATTCGGCGACGTAATCTACGAGGTGGAAATCGTCATATTTGAAGGCAAAGAGGTCGGTCACCGCAGGATTGATGTGCATCCTGGGCAAGGGACCGGGCGTCCGCGTGAGTTGCAGCTTCGCCTGCTCGAAATGGTTCGAATAAAGGTGAGTATCGCCAAGAGTATGGACGAAATCGCCGGGCTTCAGCCCCGTTACCTGCGCTACCATCATCGCCAACAGCGCATAGGACGCAATATTGAAGGGCACGCCAAGGAAAATATCGGCCGAGCGCTGGTAAAGCTGGCAGGATAGTTTCCCCTCGGAAACGTAGAACTGGAACAGGCAATGACACGGCGGCAGCGCCATCTCGTCGACGAGGGCCGGATTCCACGCGGACACGATCAGGCGCCGCGAATGGGGATTTGTCTTGATGGCGTTAACGACATTGGCAATCTGATCGATGTGCCGTCCATCAGGCGCAGGCCATGAGCGCCATTGATAGCCGTAGACCGGCCCCAGATCACCGTTCTCATCCGCCCACTCGTCCCAGATGGTGACGCCATTCTCGTTGAGATAGGCGATGTTGGTATCGCCCTGGAGGAACCACAGAAGCTCATGGATGATGGATTTGAGGTGGAGCTTTTTCGTCGTCAGCAGCGGAAAACCCGCGGCGAGATCAAATCGCATCTGATAGCCGAACAAAGAGCGTGTGCCGGTGCCGGTCCGGTCGCCGCGATCGACGCCTGTGTCGAGCACATGCTGGAGAAGGTCAAGATAAACGCGCATGCTTCCTTCTTAGCAGATTCGACCGGCGAAAAACCATCGCTTTCGCCAATCCACAGCATCGCGATAAATTCAACCACCGAACATAAATCCCCGGCGGACAGCCAGGGATTCGTCGATGCAGAGACGCGTGGATCAGAGGCCGCCGAGCGCGCCGAGGGCTTTCGCCGTCAAATAGTAAAAGGTCACACGGCTCTTGGTGTTGTCGGCTTTCATCGCGGCGCAGACCGATTCGATCGCTGCGTCCGCCTTCGCCGTGTCGGTAATGCCGAGTTTCTTTTCGACCCAGTTGGTGCGTACGCGCTTCAATTCGTCGGGATCGGTGCAGGACACGAGCGACGAATCCCGGTTGCGCAGGGCAATTCCGAGATGCTTGACGATTTTCGCAACTGTTGCCTCGTCGGCAGCCGCATCGTAATGACGTACATCCTTCAAATAATCACTCATGGAAATTCCCTTGCTTTGCTAGGTGCAATGCCCGGCATTGCAACCTCCCTGAGACCTGAAGACACCTCGCGACTGGCCGACGCATGAGGCGATGACTCTGTAGACGAGTCGAAACATTCCCCACCATCGTTTTGAAGTCAATGCACTCTTTCAATTCAACAAAACAGGTCCTATATAAGTGGTGCCAGCTTCGGCTGGCTATGGTGATAAACGGACGATGCAATAAGCCCATTGGACCCGGGGGCAGTACCCGGCGCCTCCACCACAATGTAGCCGCCGAGCTGCCTTGTGGCGGGGGCGACACAGGATCGACAAGGGTGTAAAGATCGCTCTTTTGCCCGGCATTGTACCACCGTTATCGGGCTAACTCAGTAGTTGCAAACGACAACTATGCGGAAGCACGTCTCGCCGCTTAATGCGGTGCGATAGCT
>NZ_JBBNAM010000146.1:0-3172 GCF_037994425.1 Phyllobacterium sp. | reverse complement strand
ATGCCTACTCCGAAGAAGACTGGCACATCATGACGTCAGCCTACGTCACTGCCACGTTCCTCCTTAAGCGCAGCATCAGTAATAACGCCAATGCGGCACGGTTGGCCCGCGAGATCATGCACCAGTTCAATACTGGAAATCGTGATGTCACCACAATAGCATCTGTCGCGGCCGATGGAGAACGGAGAGCGGAAGTGGGTAAATAAAGGACCGACTTGGCCAGGGAAACGCCCTAAATACCGTCGGCATGCGCGACGGCTCCGAGGCGAAGTTTGGCAAGGCCTATAACGTGCCAAGAGCTGGCGTTGGCTATCCACCCGCCCAGAGGATCCACGCCGGTTACACGGATGGTCCGGCCGCAACTGTTTGTCGGAAAGCCGGTCTGTCCGCTGCAGTCGCCTGCCATGGAAGTGGAAGACTGGCAGGCCAAGGCCGGATAAAAGATCGTGGATTGCCAAGCGATCCCTCCCCGAATCCGATCAACGTTTGCAGTCGCAGTTATTAGACGAGCGATTGGTGGTCAGGATCCTGGCAGTGAGTGTAACCTGCTCCCTAACTGAACGCTACCCAGGCAATGAACAACAGCCATCCCGCAACCACTACCTCGGGGCCATACATGATGCTGCTGGCGATCACCTAGAGCACGGCAACATCAGCGAGAACCCTCACATGGGAATATCCCCGCATGTCACGCAGATTGTTCATTCAAACATCCCAGAAAGCTCCCCGGTCTCTGGAGATAACTTGAAGCCAGCGGCGTGGGCAACGGGTTTGCCGAACTACCCTCTCCGATCCGCTAACCCACAAGGAAAAATTGCCATAAATACTCGAAAGAGGCGGCTGTTCGCATGTTGTCCTGTTTGCCACCATGACGATCCTGCCAAGATTCCTCTTGGATAAACCGTGCAGGCTGGCATAGAACTCGGATAGGCTTTAGGCCCTTCGTGTGGGGAGGCACCATGCGCGCGCATGTCGCAATTATCGGGTCCGGCCCCGCCGGACTGCTGCTTGGTCAGCTCCTGACCAATGCCGGTATCGACAATATTGTCCTCGACCGTGTTGGCAAAGACTATATCCTTGGCCGTGTCCGCGCCGGGGTGCTGGAGGAAGGCTCGGTCCGGTTGCTTGACCAGGCTGGCTCCAGCGCGCGGCTGCATGCGCAGGGACTGCAACACGATGGATTTTCCCTGGCTTTCGACGGGCGCAACCACCGTATCAATCTGTGGGAGCTGACGGGCAAGAAGGTCACCGTCTATGGCCAGACGGAAGTCACGCGGGATCTCATGGAGCAGCGTGAGATAAGTGGCGCGAAATCGATCTACGAGGCGGACAATGTCAATGTCCATGACTTCGGCTCGACCAGCCCGCACGTGACCTATGAACAGGCTGGCAGGACGGAGCGCATAGATTGTGACTTCATTGCCGGATGCGACGGGTTTCATGGCGTCAGCCGGCGATCGGTGCCTGAACGCGCGATAAGCACCTATGAGCGCGCCTATCCCTTCGGTTGGCTTGGTGTTCTGGCCGAAGTGCCGCCGGTGGCGAGCGAGCTGATCTACGCCAATCACCCACGCGGCTTTGCGCTTTGTTCGATGCGGTCGATGACCCGAAGCCGTTATTATGTCCAGTGTCCGCTGGACGACAAGGTGGAGGCCTGGTCCGATGACCGCTTCTGGGATGAACTGCGCCTAAGGCTCCCAGCCGAGGACGCGCAAGCGGTTACGACCGGTCCTTCATTTGAAAAATCAATCGCGCCACTTCGCTCCTTTGTTGCCGAGCCCATGCGGTTTGGCCGCCTTTTTCTGGCCGGAGACGCTGCGCACATCGTTCCGCCGACCGGTGCGAAGGGTCTCAATCTGGCGGTAAGCGACGTTCATTACCTGTTTGAAGGCCTGCGTGACTATTATACCGACGGTTCGGTGGCGGGACTTGATGCCTATTCCGGGCGCGCGCTGCAACGGGTGTGGAAGGCGGTCCGGTTCTCTTGGTCGATGACCATGATGATGCATCGCTTTCCAGACACGGGCGCCTTTGGCCAGAAAATCCAGGAGGCCGAACTCGACTATCTCGTGCATTCGCGGGCGGCATCGACGGCACTTGCCGAAAACTATGTCGGTCTGGCGTTCTGAAGAAAAGCTCGGCCTTCATTGTGCCTTGACGCTGCGGGCTGCCTCGCGGATCGTCTGCATCAGCATCATCACGGGCAGCGACGGCGTCAGGTCGGCGCGCGTTGTCAGGCCGACCGGGCCCCTGGTCTCGGTCGTGTCAATGGGAAGCAGCTTGAGCGTGCCATCGTCAATGTCGTTGGCGACAACGCCGGCCGAGATGATCCACACGGCATTTCTTGACCGCACGAAAGCACGACCGAAGGCATCGGAGACGGTTTCAATCTGCTGGGCGAGCTTGGCAACGCCATTAGCAATGAGAAAACGGTCGACAAAGGGCCTTATGATGGAGGCCCGCGTCGGCATCAAAACGGGATAGTCGTTAAGAAGGACATAGATATCGCCCGTTGCCGTCAAAAGCGGATGCCGGGCGTTGACTGCAAAGACGACTTCTTCCGAATAAAGATGTTCGAAGGAAAAACCGGTCATCTTTTCGGGCGCAGCGAGCCGCCCGACGACGAGGTCGAGGTCGCCGAGGCGCAATTGTTCAAGAAGCACGGCATTTTCGCCGGTGACGATTTTCAGCCGGCTTTGCGTCTTTTCCTCAAGGAACAGGCCGATCGCCTGCGGCATGATGCGGGTTGAAACAGTTGGCAAGGCGCCAATGCGGATCGGGATGCCTTCGCCCGACTGCTCATTGGTGACGGAGTCGATGCCCTGACGCAATGCAGTAATCGCCGCACCGGCATGGCGCAGGAACACCTCGCCGTAGCGGGTTATTCTGATGCCGCGTCCATCACGCTCGAACACGGCAACACCGAGGGCCTCTTCCATTTCACGAATTGTTTTCGTCACGGCCGGTTGGCTGATATGAAGGATAGCGGCAGCCTTCATGACACTTTTTTGCCGGGCGACTTCGAGGAATGTTTGCAGGTGGCGAAACTTGATGCGGCTGTCGATCATCGTTTTTCATAACCCATGGGTTAATGGAATGTGGTAAGTTATCATTTTACCGAACCAAATGTATAATCCATTATCGCCCTGAGCAGATTGGGAGGTCTCCTGTG
>NZ_JBBNAM010000145.1:0-5112 GCF_037994425.1 Phyllobacterium sp. | reverse complement strand
ATCGACCGGATGTCGCGGAAGTCTTCGGAAAATGAATTCTTTCGGTAGTCGGCGCCGCGACGGGTTCTGAATATCTTCATCGATCCGATGGGATCGGCATCTCCAAAAGTTTCTTTGATGTACCAGTTTAGCAGCTTTTCGGTTCGGCGTGATAAGGTTAGTACGGCATCACGTCCAGTCTTGGCGCGGTCGAGTTCGAACCATGTGCCTTTGTTGTCTTGGCGACGTTGTGAAAGCGTGAGTGAGCGGGCATCCACAGGAGAGACTGCGCCGTCCCACATACACGCCAGCGAGGCTGCAAGGCCGTAATAGCCCATTCGCCACGCCCGCTTCACAAGGCGGGTTGCTTCACCCTCAGACCATGTCTGACTTCTGCCCTTCGGCTCAGAATTGGTCACGGCGAGGCTCGGGTCAGCTTCTCGCTGGCAGTACTTCATTGCCGCTGCGACCTTCCACAGCGCCCGCCATATCTTCAGCGCTCTGTGAGCTTCTCTGAGGCTTTTGTCGCGCTCGATGCCGCCACGCCAGGATGAAAGCGACTGCATATCGACGGCGGTAGGTGGAAGGTCCCCGAAGAGCGGTTCGATATAGCGCCAGCCACGCATCCAGTCTTCACGCGTGCGGGGGGCTTTCTTGATTTGCCATTCTTCAGTTTGCCGGTATTTGGCGAAGGCTTCGCCGAGAGAATGAGGAGTGTAAACCTTCTCGCGTGGCGCAGCGGCAACTTTCTCCAAATGCATGCTCGGCGGTAATCTTCGCGCCTCCTGCCATGCCTCGTTGAGCTGCTGTGCCTTTGCCCAAGCTCCCGGCCCATCCCGGCCGCACGGCGTTGAGGCAAATCCATATGCCTTCATATTGCCGCGCGGCTCCCAGAAACCCAATCCCTTGCGGACGTAGTAGTATTTGATCTTCACTAAGCCCATCTCTTCTCCCGGACTGCCGCCAGTAGGTTCTGGCGAACAATCTCGGGATTGGTCTCAGGGATCAAACCGGATTGAATGTCGATCCACTTATCCACAGCTTGTAAACAGTAATTCCCCAGCACATTGACGGGTCTGGGAAAGCCTGAAGCTTCAAGCTGAGGTATGGCGCTTTTAAAACACTCGTACGAAACGCCGAGACGCCTGGCGACCTTCTGCGGCGGGATAAGTCGAGGATCGATGCGATATCGGATTTCGCTCATCCCACGCACCTCACGAACAGAGCCAGCAGAACGAGACCAACAACAATTAACGGTCCGGCGATGAACATGAAATCCGATAGCCAGGCTTTGAAGCTTTGGCCGTACATCATGGCTCGATCCTTTCGTATAAGCGGCGAGGCGGGAGGGATTTGGTTAGGGGTGGCTTGGCTACCTTCGCGCGTGCAAGCTTGGATGAGGGCTTCTGCACGCCGGTATGCTTTGCGCGGACCTTGGCGACCTTGGCCTTTTCCTTGACGTCGAGCGCCGTCTTGCCGACGTGACAATGAGAATGGGCTGGTGCGAGATTGCTCTCGGCGTTCTTTCCGCCATTGATCAGGGCGATGACGTGATCGGCTTGCCAGGTCTCACCAACCTTGATCTGCAGCTTGCAGAGGTGGCAGACGCCTTTATCCCGGTCATAGATGCGTTGGCGCACGCGGGGCGGGGCTTTGGCGTTGTCCGATTTGCCGAACCATTCTCCGACTTTGCGAGCCATCACTGCAGGTCCTTCACGCTTTCCAAGCGCGCCTTGCCGGCGATGATCTCCTTGGCGTCCTCGACCTCGATCTCGCCCCTGCAGGCCTGTCTTGCGTAGTTAATGATCGTCTTGGCGCGCGTCGTCGCGTCGTCGGTCAAGCCTTCGACAAACTGACCCTTGCTGGCATCAACTACCACGGCTTCGTCCGGACCGATGGCCGCGACGATCACGCGAGCGAAGGTCTTGAGCCAATCGGCCTCGTAAAAGATGTGATCGATTTCGTCGGAAAGATTTGAGCCCGACGATTCTTCGCGGGGGGAGGGTTCCAAAGAACCGCCGGGCTCAGTATGGGAAGCGACACTCGGGAGTGGGTCAGTATCGCTTCCCACATCGGACGCGTAGGGAATCGGGTCCGATGTTCCTGTATTCTGCGCATTCCGCCCGCTAGCGAGCGTCTCCGTCTCGCGGGTGATATTATCAGGATCAAAGCCCTCCTGATTTCCATGAGGACTTGTCGCCTGTTCTAATCGCGACATGATGCCCGGCTTTGGCGTGACATCTCTTGCATTGTCCGCGCCTTGGAATTGCTCGACCTCGTCGCGATCATAGACGCCGAGCAAAACCTCGGGGCAATGACGACGAGCCCATGAGCGCGCGGAAAAGTAGCCGAGCTGCTGCTGAGGATCCGACTTCCACAAGGGCGAATTTTTGACAGTGATGCTGCCGATCGCGGGCGAGGTGTAGATGCATTCTTCGCCATCCAGCACACCAGTGACAGTGCATGTCATGGCATTTCCGACGCCTTCAAAGAGATACTTCAATCGGCCCTTGATACCCGAGCGGGTATTGACCACCGCGGCGATAAGCTGCGCCTCGTAGGCAATCCGGCCGCCGACCTCGTATGATTTCGAAGCCACCGCAAACGGGCTCATCTGCCATTCAAGGGCTTGCATCGCTACAGCCATGCAAGCGCCGGCGTTACCGCGCAGATGCTTCGGGAGAGCAATGTCAGCCTTGCACATGACCTCTGCAAAGCGGACGACCTCGCCAAGGTTCTGCGGGGCGATCGATGATCCGTTCGCGCCAGACGAAACCGACACGCTGTTGATGGATGTTTCGCGGGTTGCGATCTGGTTCACGCTGCCTTCTCCTGCAAATTGAGTGTGTTTTCGATGCGGGTCTGGTACCAGGACGGCGTTTCAATCCATCCGACTTCCGGCGCGAAGCCGTCATAACCGGGCCAATCCTTCCGCTTCAGACATTCCTTGGCCGTAGCGATTCCATTCCGGGCAAGGCGCTCGCCGATATCGATGTCACGATCTTTCAAGGCGAGAACGCGCACGTCATAGGGAGGCTCTTTTTCGACAAACACGAACGTGAAGGACTGGAAGGCTTCGGCACCAAGCACAGCACGCACCGCCATGCGAACGAGCGCTGCCTGGATGTGATAGCCGCGATCCATAATCGTCTTGGACAAGGATTCGTCACTGAGATTGGCCGCCGTCTTCAGGTCGACGAAATCACCGCTGTCATTTGGGATGACGTCAGGCCGGGTGCGGATCCAGACATTGCCATCCTTGTAGACAATGCTGCGCTCGATGCGGCCATTCATGATGCCAAGGCGGATCATTGGATGACGGTTCA
This sequence comes from Phyllobacterium sp., assembly GCF_037994425.1. Classification (NCBI taxonomy): domain Bacteria; kingdom Pseudomonadati; phylum Pseudomonadota; class Alphaproteobacteria; order Hyphomicrobiales; family Phyllobacteriaceae; genus Phyllobacterium; species Phyllobacterium sp. The sequence goes on along the minus strand of NZ_JBBNAM010000145.1, from coordinate 1,807 downwards.
AGCTGGCAGCCATCTCCTTGATGTGGACGATTTCCGCCTCGGTGATGACCGTACGCTTGGCCTTGGCCTGGCTCTCAAGCCACGTCTTGCAGACATTGGCGTTGCCGCTCCATGGCTTCCACGCGCCTTTGTCGTCCTCGTATTTCTCAGGACGCAGTACATAGCACTCAGCAAAGCCTTCCTCGCCCAGCAACAGCATGTGAGCGGCCTTGCCGAATTCCAGCGGTTGCTTGGTCGTTTCCTCGAACCGCGCTGGATTGAACGCCGAGTAGGCCCAGTACAACGATGGCCGATCGATCAGCCGGCGAAGGCCGGACGATGAGATCGAGAAGCCGTTGAACAGATTAGTGTCATGATGATATGTCTCGATCGGGATGTTGGCGAAGACGCCGTTCTTCGTGATCGGCTTGCCATCCCATGCAATTTCCTTTGCCAGTCCGCCAACGATGCTGCTTGCGATCGAGCCAAGGCTTTGCATGGCGTCAGTGTCTACAATGCGTTCCATCAGATGAGTTCCTTTTCGAACGCGAGCCAGTGCGGCAGCGTCACAACGGCCAGCGTTTTTGTCCGGCGTTCAATTTCGATTTGTTTTTTAGGCAGCCAAACGGCATGCTCGCGCTCCCCGTCGTCGGAGATCAGAACCGCTTGGGTCGTCTCGGCATGGATGTGAGCGTCGATGTCGACGAGATCGGATTTCATGGCAGCCGCTCCAAGAAGGAGAAGATCAGGACCATTCCGATGACGAGCGTGGCGACATACGAAGCCAAAGCACCACGGCGGGCACGGTTTGACTGCGCTGCAGCAGCGATGCGGATCCGGTCCGCTTCCTGAATGAAAATCCGGCTCATTGATCTGCCTGCTTGAGAGCTGCTTCGCGAGCCTTGAGCACGCTGCCGATTGAGCCGAGAGTGATGGTGGCTAGCCCGATCAGGGCGACACATGCGATTGAAAAACTGAGCATCAAACTGCCTCCCGTAAGTTGATCATGTAGCCACCGCTGAGAGCCTTGAGCGCGAGTTTCAGATCGCCCTCGGCAGCGTCATAAATGCGCTGGCATTCGATTGTGTGTGGCTTTGCTCTGTCCCATTCCTTGCAGTCGTCGGCCGCGTTGTAGTAGCTGGCGTGCCCCGCACTGGCGCAGAACGAGTGGACGGCCTTAAGCTCGTCCTTGGTGAGCGTGTAAGAGATGGTCATCACGCGGTGCTCCCGATGCGACGGACCTCATTGAGGCGTTGGATCGTGCGCTTCAGGTGTTCGCGCTGCTTCTCTTCCCGGTCGCGAACGCGCTGCACACAGCGTTCAATGTCCGCGAGGTAGATGCCGCAAACTTCCTTGTCGAAAAGCTCCGAGCCTCCACCAGCCAACCCCGTCAGGGCCTTCGTGATTGCGTGAGCGTATTTGAGGATTTCCTCCGACATCACGCCCTCCCTGCTTCCATGTGAACGCCAGCCCAGCCGCTTGGCTGTTCAAGCTCATCGATGAAAATCTCGTAGTTCATGGAGTGGCGGACGAACGGCGGGACGAAATCGTCCTCTGTCGTGTCGCTGTGACGATCCAGCCAGTACCCAGCGAAATCCTCGGTAAGGTCCAGCGTGCGATCACCCGTGTCATGAAGGATGACCAACGTGCGATCGTCGCAGTAGGCGAGAACGTCATCGATCGTGTCGAACGGACCGCACTTGCCTTCGTATTCCTGGCGGTCGGTCTTGAGGATCAAGCCCTCGTCGGCGCGGATAACCGGGGTTCTCATCGTGCGATCCTCCGAGCAATGGCGCGCTTGATGTGGCGCTTGGCCATGTCGCAGAGG
>NZ_JBBNAM010000144.1:0-3028 GCF_037994425.1 Phyllobacterium sp. | reverse complement strand
GTGCTATGCGAAAGAATGGACATGCAATTCCCTCTGGCTTCGGACTGGACTTTAAGGTCAATATGACTTATTTGTGAGTAGAATTTGAGGAATCACGCAATGGCAAACGTTAACCTGATCCGCCGAGCCGAAATTGGACGCGAAAAGCGCGTGAGGACCCGTGCGCAGCTTGTTGAAGCGGCCAATGCGCTGTTTGCCGGACGGGCCGTGGAATCCGTCACGGTCGATGACGTGGTTCAGGAGGCTGGCGTCGCGAAGGGAACGTTCTACACTCATTTTGATAGCCTGGAAGCATTGACCGCGGCGGTCGCAGAGGAATTGGTCCAGTCGTTCGATAAACTGCTGCAGCCGGGCCGGGCCTCCATCGCCGAGCCTGCCCTGCGCATTGCCTTCGGCTGCAGAGCATTCATCGACAAGGCGCTCAGCGACTCCCGATGGGCCGCAGTTGCCGCAAGAATGGCGGCCGCCAATCCACAAAGCGGCGAGATCCTGCGCCGCCATCTTCTCGAGGACCTCCAACACTTATCGGAGGATCCGCCGTCCGCGCAGCTGAAACTCGAGATTGTCGTTGGGATTATGCTCCACATGTTGCGCGTCCTCGGTGAAGGCAGGCTGTCCTCGTTCGACCCTGACGCTATCGTCAGTACCATCTTGCGCGCCATCGGCCTCAGTCCCCAGCAGGCGAGATCGGTGCTCAAGCGCCTGCCAGCTGCTGGTATGGAGAAGTCCTTGCGAACCACGGCGGGCTGATAAGTATCCGGCGGACAAACTCCGTGTGCCGAGGGTCTCAAGAATAGCCCGGCCCGGCATAGTCATCATGTCGATACGGATAGGCCCTCAAGCGGAGCGCTCCCGAGTGCTCGAAGCGCCGCCTCGAGGGCTTTGCAAGTCAAATCAGGCGTTGGGGCTCGCTCGAAAGTGCCTCGTGTCACCTGCAGCCAAATTCCGACGAAGATGTCAGTGGCGAGTTCCGGGTCCAGCACGGCCATGTGCCCTTGTCTTATGGCTTCGGCGATATCGGCCGTAAGCTTCTTGCGAAATCCGCGGCCGAACTCGTTCGGCTTTTGCGAGGTTTGAACTACGAGCCGCGCCCAGGCAGGATCTGAAACCGCCTTTTCCAGGGATTGCGCAAATGCAAAGGACAGGCGCGCGACCGGATTGCTTAACCCCGCATGAGGAGGTGTCAGCACCTCGTCAAAGCTCCGTTCCAGCTGTACATTCACCGCTGCAATCAACTCCTCGACGTTGCCGAAGTGATAGTAAAACGTGCCCTTGGCGAGGCCCGCCGCCTCTGCCACGGCATCCAAGGTCAGCGCCGCCCCTTCCGCAAGCAGCGTGGCTCCCGCCTTGACGATTTGGGCGCGTGTCCTGTCCCGCCGGTCGCGTCCGATTTTTGCCCGCCGTGCCAGATCAATCTTCGCCATTAGCCATCCCCGTTCGATATTTCATATTGACCTTTTAGTCGAAATGACATAAATGTGCAATTAAGATATAATGGACGATTGCCCGATTGCTATGAAATCCTGTTGCTACACACGTGCGAGGTCATTGATGCCATCCCTTCTTCATCTCGATTCCAGCATACTCGGGGAAAACTCGGTGAGCCGGGCGCTTTCGGCGGCGGTGGTCGCACGGATCCAGTCTCTCGATCCGATGACTGAAGTGGTCTATCGCGATCTTGCGGCCCAACCGATCCCGCACCTGTCGGGCAAATACGTGGGCGTGGTCCGGGCGGGTCTGGAAGCCGGCCAGGATGCTGCATTAAAGGCGGACCTTGCGCTGGGAGCAAACGTTCTGGAGGAGTTTTTGGCCGCAGACACGGTCGTTCTTGGCGTCGCGCAGTACAATTTCAGCGTGCCCAGCCAGCTGAAGGCGTGGATCGACCGTATCGCGGTCCCCGGCAAGACCTTCCGTTACACGGAAAAGGGACCCCAAGGTTTGCTTGGCAGCAAACGAGTCATCGTAGCGCTTGCGCGCGGCGGCTTTTACGGACCGGGCTCCCCCGCCGAGAATTTCGAGCACACGCTGAGTTATTTGAAGAGCGTGTTCGCCTTCGTTGGAATCGTTGATCCTGAAGTCATCACTGCCGACGGCGTCAATATCAGCGCCCAGCAGCGCGAGATATCGCTAAAGGCGGCGCAGGCCGAGATCAGTACCCTTGCGATAGCATAAATGCTTGGCTGCATCCTTCATGGCGCGGTGCTGACGGAACCCTACCGGTAAATTGCAGGCTGAACCAACCCTAGTTTAATCCTGGTGTTGTAAGGACAAATTTCCTTCGAGAGGCTGGTAGGTGGTTTCAGCGGCAAAGCGCGAGCTACTCGTAACATCAATAGCGGTCCTCACGGATGGACACCGACTTCGATCATGGCCTTGACCAAGCCGGACTTGTCGCCTGTCCAACGCGCCATAGCCTCGGGTATGTGCTCCAGTGACGTCCGGTGGGTCACCAGCTTCGATACCGGAACGGCACCGTTCAGAATCGACGCCGCAACGCGCTCGAAGTCTCCACGTAATGCATTGCGACTGCCGAACAGCATCATTTCGCGCTTGTGGAACTCCGGATCAGAGAACCGGATGATATCCTTCACGATACTGACGAGGACAAGCGTGCCGCCATGCGCAACGTAACCGAAGGCCGCCTCCATCGACCTTCTATTGCCGGTGGCGTCGAACACGACGTCGAAACCATCGTCACCAGTGACCGAGCAAGATTTTCCCCACATGTCGACTGGTTCTAAGTCAAGCTGTCGTTTGGCAAATTCCAGCCTGTCCTGCGCGGCGTCCACAATCGAAACCGCGTGCCCTGCGAGCCTGGAAAACAGGGCTACGCCCAGACCGATCGGCCCAGCGCCGACGACAACGATCCGTCTTCCCTTCTCCGCCAGAGACCGACGCACGGCATGCGCGCCGATGGCCAGGAATTCCACTGCCGCGGCGTCGCTTAGCGAGAGCCCGGCCGTGGGATAGAGATTGCCGGCGGGAACCAGCATCCGCTCGCACATACCACCGTCGCGGTGCACGCCGA
>NZ_JBBNAM010000143.1:0-1313 GCF_037994425.1 Phyllobacterium sp. | reverse complement strand
GCTCCAGAGTGCTCGGGTTCAGGGTCAAATCGACCCTATGCGGGGGCACTACCTGAGCATTGCGTAGAGCATTCAACCGAGTCCGTTTGGTTAGTTTGGCCGAAATATGGGGAACGTTGGTCATTATTATTTTCCAATCCGAAAGGTGTGCCGTCAAGCTAACCGTGGCGGTCACAATCTGTTCCACGCATGCGAAGTTTCCGGGTGCGTAGTTCGCCATTCCACAGCTACGGGCGGGCTGGCCTATGCCGTCCTGAAGGCAACTTTTGCTTCCAGAGCTGCATGGAGGAAAGCGGTCTGGGCTTCTTCTTGGGTGACCATGCCTGTCGCGGTGCCGGCGCAAGTCTCCATCGCCATTAAGAAGGCCGTCCCACCCGCGACAAGGGCGTCTTCGGCTGAGGCAATGATGTGAGACGCGTTGATACCCTCGACGATTACGACAACCCATCCCGGTGCTGACACAGATACTCCGATTCACTCAGGAGGATAGCTATGCTGTCGACATCTTGCGGCGCATCACGCTGCCCGAGGTTCCAGGCCATTCGGCAATCGAATGGTCTGGAATTCGGGCGAGGAGCACGTCACGCAATTCCGCCGACGTTATCGATGGACACGCGGAAATCACTTCCAGTGCGAGTGTCGTGGCCGCACGTGCAAGATGACCTTCGGGGTCGGCCTGGCGGTTGAGGCACCACGCGTGAATGCTGCAGGTCAAGATATCGAGATGCTCGTCTGTAAGGTCGACGTGGGTGAAGAAATTCATGGTACGGCTCCCGCCTGAGGCAAGAGCACATATGATCTCCCAATCGACTCTGCCCGGAAAGAATGGGCCGACCCACAGATAATACGCCTTTGCACCCTCCGTGGACAGACATTTATCGACCCGTACGGTGGCGCACGGTTGCCCGCGGTTCTGGATGTTGGCCCGAGGCGCGTGATTTTCGATGCTCACCTCGACAGATGCCTTGCCATCAAGCGGGCGCCCTTGTGCCCACACTTGCACCGTATGAGGCCTGCGACTTGGCCCAGCGTCACTTCCTTCCCAACCTTCTTCTGTATCCCCCAGCGATCGATTGGCTTCCGTCGATTGCACTCCGGACATAGAGCAAACAGCGCCTCATACTGCGCCAGTTCGCCGAGCGTTCTTTCGTGATCGGCCTTAGGCGGTGGCGCCTCAATGCCCAGCATCTTCTCTGCTGAGCTGTCGTACCTGATCTGGCACTTGTCGTTGAACGGCGCATCGTGTCCACGATTGCAGCCAAACTCGCTTGCGAAGTCATGGCGAAGTTCCGGCAGCGCAAAGACATGTGGCC
>NZ_JBBNAM010000142.1:0-35291 GCF_037994425.1 Phyllobacterium sp. | reverse complement strand
GTTCATGAGCATCTGAATGTGCAAACTCCAATGAAAGCTTTGTCACACAGCCGGAACCGTAGCTCAATCGAAACCAATTATTAACCTTAATCGCCCACCGCAGTGGACCCGGCTACTTCACAGGTGGTGCCACGGGACGACCGGTGCCAGAGTCGAATCGACAGAAGCAGATCGCTTCAGCGTCCGGAAAAATCGATCCCATGCGGCATGACGACATTGGCAGGCTTTTTGCCTACTGGAACGGGCTGCGCGGGGGCCGCGCGGCCCCCGAGCGAAGGGAAATTGCGCCGGCCGCCCTTGGTGCGCGGCTTCCCTACACGTTTATCTTGCAGACAAGCGGCTCGGGCGAGCCTCGCTTTCGCCTGGCGGGCACGCGCATCTGTTCGATCCATGGCCGGGAACTCAGCACTTTGCCCTTCACTTCCATCTGGCAACCCAAGGACCGCAACAGTATCTTGCGCCTCGTCAAGAATTGCATGACGAGCAAAAAAGCGGTGCAACTCGATTGTGAGGGTCGAAGCGCCCGCAATCGCAAGACGCTCTTCAAGTTCGTACTTCTGCCACTGGCAAGTGAGGCAAACGAACGTCACCTGATGGGTATGATGACGGTTGTTGGTCGGCCGTTCTGGCTTGAATCCGACGCAATTGTCGAAAATCAGATTCAAACTGTCTCGATCATCGATCCGCACCATAGCCGCCATGAGGCAGATTTGGCACTCTCGGCGCCGGCGAACGCAGCCCCCCATTCCGCCTCGCGAACCCTTGTAAGCCGCAGAGTCGCCCATTTGCGCGTTATCGAGGGCGGCAGGATCAAGAATTAGACGAGCGCAACGACATCCCCTTGATCCACCAGTTCGGGAATTCGGCGGTTGCGTTAACGCGTGGGGTTAGCAATTTATGAGCAACTGGCGGCTGCTGTTACCTTGGCATTAAGACTTGTGACCTAGTCTAGAGGTACCCACTTCGTCGATTCCGCCATCTGGACAGCCTCCATGCAACTCTATCGTGACGTTCCGAGCCAGAGCCCTGTCGCCACGGGCAAATTTTTCAGTGTGAAGGTGCAGCTCTACGGGCGCTTCATGCTCGAAGACCGGACTGAGCATGCCTGCCAGATCGATGAAATGTCGCCTGGCGATGCAATCATCACCACCGATGTGATGGCCAATAATGGCGAGCGAGTGATCGCCTATATCGATCATATCGGCCGCATCGAAGGTACCGTCGAGCGAGCGGTCCGCGGCGGCTTTCTGATTTCGCTCGTTGCTTCCGACCGCAAGAAGAACAAGATTGCGGCCCAGCTGACATGGCTTACCAACAAGCATGAGCTCGACATGCCGGAAGACCGGCGGCACCAGCGTGTTGCACCGCGCAACCCGATCAGCACGCTTTCCATGGCAGATGGACGCCAATATCCCTGCCGCATCATCGACCTGTCGATTTCGGGCGCGGCGGTTGAAATTCGCATGCGCCCTGCCCTCAACAGCGAGGTCGTGCTCGGCACGATGCGCGGTCGGGTCGTACGCCATTTCGAGGAAGGCATTGCCATCGAATTCGCGACCGTACAGAGCCGCGAAACCATCGGCATGGCGCTCGAGCATTAAGGCTCTTTCGTAGCTTAATGGTGAAGCCGAGTGGGCGCGCATCGAGCGCTATGCGATGGCTTCTGCAAACGCATTTGCTCCGCTTGTCGCCGTTTTTTACCGATATGGTTCATCATCCGTGAATTTCATTGGCAGGAATGCGGCACGATCTCGGCAGATTCGTTGTCCGCTCCATCCAGCTTTTAATTGATCGTCAATCACACAGTACTCTCAATAACGAACGTTTAATTCTATTTCACTTGCTTAAATCCAGTTATAACTCGACTTAAATAAAACAATAATAAAAATTAATACATGGTTATAGTCAAATTCGTTTATTTTTTGCTACCTAGTTGATTCATTTTTACTCGTAGACATTTCCACTCGATCAAGTTCTCTCTGTCATTGTCGTCTCAACCGGGGAGACGACGGTATGATAAGACAGACAATCTTAGTTGGAGTGGGTTTGCTGGTTTCGTGCTTGACCGCGCAGGCTGATCCGGTCGTGTCGAATGGCGCATCCATGAAAACTGGCGGACGCACGTCGCAGCCTATCGGACATTATGAGTTTTGCCAGACCTACAAGAATGAATGCAATATCAAGAGCAGCAATGAGCAACCGGTTGCCCTGACGTCCAGGAGCTGGGCCTTGCTCGTGAAGGTGAACAGCAACGTCAACGCCAAGATCGCACCAGTGACGGACATGGATATTTGGGGCAAGGCCGAGGTCTGGTCCTACCCCACCACAGCCGGCGACTGCGAGGACTATGTTCTCCTCAAGCGCAAGATGCTCAACGAAGGCGGCATTCCGCTCAGCGACCTGCTCATCACGGTCGTCCGGCAGATGAACGGCGAAGGTCATGCGGTCCTGACGGTGCGCACGGATCGCGGGGATTATGTCCTCGACAATCTCGAGCCACGCATCAAGGCGTGGAATGAAACCAACTATGATTACTTGAAGCGCCAAGCGACGAACAACACGGGCGCTTGGGTTTCGATCAACGACGACCGTCAGGTCCTGGTCGGCAGTATCGAGCAATAAGCCAACAAACCTCAGAAAAAGCCGGTTCCGGAAGCGGAATCGGCTTTTGTGTTGTCAGCCGACCTCCATGCCGCGCATGAAGCGCTTGCCGTTTTCAACATAATGGAGGGCGGAAAGTCTCAGCCCCTCGACCGCGGCATCGTCGAGCGTTCGGACCACCTTGGCCGGCGATCCGACGATCAGCGAATTGTCGGGAAATTCTTTGCGTTCAGTGACGAGTGCCCCGGCGCCGACAAGCGAGTTTTTTCCGATCTTCGCGCCATTGAGCACGATCGCACCGATACCGATCAGTGAATTGTCACCAATCGTACAGCCATGCAGCATGGCGCGATGCCCGATCGTGCAACCTTCGCCTATGGTGAGCGGGAATCCCATATCGGTGTGCATCACCGTGTGCTCCTGAACATTCGTAAAGCGCCCAACGCGGATAAGCTCGTTATCGCCGCGCAAAACCGCGCCGAACCAAATGCTGGCATCCTCGCCAAGAAACACCTTGCCGATGAGGGTGGCGTCCGGTGCTATCCAATTCGACTTGCGCCGTTCAAACTGGGGTGCGTGCCCGTCAAGGTTGAATATCGGCATGAATGCTCCTCATGAATTTTTCCCTGACCTTAACGAATGGATCCGCCGTTGGCGAGACAGCGTAAGCTGCGTCTTTAGACTGGGTTAACCATGAACAGCTAGGCTGCCGCACATCACTGCAGCGTGGTGGACCACCCATGGAAGCTTCGACGCAGGCAATCGCGGCCCATCCGAAGAGCGTTTCGCTGAAGCGCATCTTTCAGTGTGTGATCGGATTTGCCGCCTTTTCGGTCGTGCTCGCAGTGGCGGGACGCCATGTCGGACGTCACGTGGCGCTCGGCGGTCATACCGAAGATGCCACCTTGCACGAGATCATCATCGGCAACGACGTACTCGAATTGCCGGCGAACATGATCCGCTTCGAGAGCCAGCGGCGAAATGGCGTTGCCGAACGTGTCGATCTCTATCTGCATTGGCCGGATATGCAGGGATATCAGCCCTCCTCCATGGAGGACTTCAATGGATCGAAAGGAGCAGAAAGGCTCATCTTCGCATCATTCGGGCCGCGCATGGACTCACGTGATATGTCCGGACGCTATGGGCCGGTCTACAGTGTACTGACCAGCGGCCCTGGCCGACAGGGTCCAAACGGCATCACCATCCAACAGTTTCGGCAGGACAGCGGATTGGCCAATGAGGACCTCGCGGTTTCGCCGGAGCGCCCGGGCACCAAGCCATTTGTAGCGCGTTGCCTCGATGCCGAGAGTTCGAAGGGCAGCCTGGCGGCATGTCAGCGTGATATATTTGTCGGCGAAGATCTCCAGCTAACCTATCGTTTTCCGAGAGAGTTGCTGGCAGACTGGCAAAGTGTCGAAGCGCGAATGCAGGCATTTGCCCGGGATCACATCATGCGCGCCGAGTGACGCTGAGAGCGTCACTGCGCATGGAATGGATCAGAGATCCATCTCGAGAATAGCCATCGAGAAGTTGTAGGAAAGCTCCCCCTCATCCTCGTCCTTGTAAATCAGGCCGAGAAATTCTTCACCGATATAGAGTTCAGCGGAATCGTCCTTGCGCGGGCGCGCCTTGACAGTGAGGTCCATGTTCCTGAACGTGCGCTTGAAGTAGCTGTCGAGTTTTTTCAGTTCTTCCGGTTTCACCTAGGGTCTCCTGTCGTATTTGTTTAGGGCTTTTGGCATGCAAAAGTCAGCCCTGTAAAGGGCTGATTGCATCGGCATGCCGCTTGGAGACCCGTTGTCCCGGCTCAATCGAAATTGGTAACGAGCTGATCCATGGCACGAGACGGTTCAGCGCAACCCGTCTCACCGACGACCCGCGCAGGAACGCCGGCGACGGTGACATTATGCGGAACCGGCTTCAAAACCACGGAGCCGGACGCAACCTTGGAGCAATGGCCGATCTCGATATTACCAAGTATCTTGGCGCCCGCGCCTATCAACACGCCGTGGCGAATCTTCGGATGCCGGTCGCCGGACTCCTTACCGGTACCACCGAGAGTAACGTTCTGCAGGATCGAGACATTGTCTTCGATCACCGCCGTCATACCGACCACAATGCCGGTCGCGTGGTCAAAGAATACACCCTGACCCATCGGCACCATCGGATGAATGTCGGTCTGGAACACCGACGACGAGCGGCTCTGCAGATACAAGGCAAAGTCGATTCGACCTTCCTTCCATAGCCAATGAGCAAGGCGATGCGTCTGGATCGCCTGGAAACCCTTGAAATAGAGCACGGGTTCAATGAAACGCGTGCACGCCGGATCACGATCATAGACCGCCTGGATGTCTACGCGCAGCACCTGCGACCAAGCCGGATTGGCTTCGAGCATGGCGGTGAAGGTCTGGCGCAGCAACTCCGACTCCATATCCGGATGATCGAGGCGCTGCGAGATACGATGGATAACGGCCTCCTCGAGCGACTGATGATTCAGGATCGTCGAATAGAGGAATGTTGAAAGAAGCGGCTCCTTGCGGACGGTGTCTTCCGCTTCAGCGCGGATCGCATGCCAAATCGGATCCATCTGCTGTACTGAACCGGACATCTTAATCGGACTGCTTGATGGCATTTCCTAACTCCAGCATTCGACCAATTTTCATGCTCGTCATTAGAGCATAAGGCAAAAATGTTTGCTTGACACGCCAATTTCCAGACCCACCAGGCCAGAAATATTGAAGCTTTGATCGATTTGCCTTAACCGCCAATCTTCAAATTCTGGCGCCTCCAATACCGTATGCGCGTCTCGCTCGCAAGGAACGATCCGTGACGCCACCGGTTCCGGGCTGTACAGCGCAACTACAGTGGGTTTCTTTTGAGGAAGTCGAGGACGGCCTGCTTGAAGACTTTATCGCCTACGGCGAGCATATGGTCGCGGTTCGGGATATCGATTGCCTCGCCGCGGGGCATAAGTGCCGCGAGGCGGTGCGGATCGCCGCCGATATCGTCCTTGGTGCCGACTCCAACCAGCGTCGGCTGCGTTATTAGCGCCATGTTCGCTTCGCTGATCTCTTCCTTGGATGTAATGACGCAGGCCGCAAGCGCCACCTTGTCGCTCCTGGTCTTGTCGGCGAACATTCGGAACATCCTACCCCGTGGATGGCTTATGGCTTCCGGATCATCGGCAAGAAGGGCTTCGGCAATCGGCGACCAATCACCTGCCCCTTCGACCATGCCAATACCGAGGCCGCCAAATACAAGGTCATGCACCCTTTCGGGATGATGCAGGGCAAGAAATGCGCTGATACGCGCGCCCATCGAATAGCCCATGACGTGGGCCTCAGCGATATCGAGATGATCGAGGAGCGCCGCCGCGTCTCCGGCCATCAAGGTCGGGGTATAGAGCGATTGATCATGCGGCTTGTCGGAACTGCCATGGCCGCGATTGTCGATCGCGATCGTCCGGTAGCCGGCCGCGGTCAGCGTCTGAATCCACCCGGGCTGGACCCAGTTGTAGAACGAAGATGAGGCAAAGCCATGAATGAGTAGGATCGGTTCGCCCTCACCTTCATCAAGGAAGGCGAGCTTAAGTCCGTCGTTTTCGAAGAATTGCATGGGTGGGCCCGTCAGTGACCTATGGCGTTGATAGCGGGATGCCGCACCTTGTCACCAATTGTCAAGCCAAGCCGCTTCACTGTGCCAGCCTTCATCTCCACGACGAAGCGCACCGGGGCGCCCGAAGAAATGATGTCGCGAGAAAAAGGCACGGCATGTTCGCGAATTGCGGAAATACGCCCGTCGTCATTGAGAAACAGCATGTCGAGCGCAGATGGCGTGTTTTCCATCCACATCGTGACGAGGCGCGATTCATCGAAGACGAACAGCATGGCGCTGTCGTCCTTCAAATCGGTGCGGAACATCAGGCCGCGCTCGCGCTCCTCATCCGTATCGGCGATTTCAACACGGAACGGAACGTCGCCCTTGGCAGTATTGATCGTCAGTGCGGCGGCATCGACGGGAAGATGCATCGGCCCCCGATCGAGCGCAAAGGCTGGAAACACCATAACGATGAGTAAAAGGAAACTTGCCAGAAATGATGCCAGACGGGACATGAGCCGGCGTCAGTGCGAGGAAGGCAGTTGCGTGCCAATGTCGGGATGAATCTCCGACGCCATCAGACCCTTCTCCCCATGGCCGAAACGGATCAGCACAACCTGCCCGGGCCGAAGCTCGGTCAACCCGAAGTGGCGCAGTGTTTCCATATGAATGAAGATGTCTTCCGTTCCTTCGCCGCGGGTCAGGAATCCGAAGCCCTTGGTGCGATTGAACCACTTGACCAGGACACGCTCGAGGCCGCTCGACGGCGTCACGGTGACATGCGTGCGGACCGGCGGCAATTCCGTCGGGTGTACCGCCGTCGAGTTATCCATCGATTTTACATGGAAGCACTGCATGCCACGTTCGCCCTGCTTGACCTCGCATACGACGCGGGCACCTTCGAGCGCGGTCTGGAAACCATCGCGACGCAGGCAGGTTACATGGAGAAGAATGTCTGGAAGCTCGCCATTGTCGGGAACAATGAAGCCGTAGCCCTTGGCAACGTCAAACCACTTTATCGCGCCCGAAACCTCAATAAGGTCCAATCCGTCACTCAAACTTTCATCATCTTGGGATTGCCGGGCTGATACTGGTCTGTCAGACATGAAGCGAGCCCCTCCTCTCCTACAAGAAACCACTGATTCTCTTCTTCAAGAATAACACCTGACCAAGGCCAGAGAGCAAGTATCATCTGCCTGTTTTTGCTGAAAACCACAGGCAAAACTGTTGAGTATTATCTACAACCCTTGCCTGCACCGCCACAAATTTGTCGAGCTAAATAGTAAGTGTTACGAAAGGTCCCCGGCCCTCAACCGAAGTTACGAGTCTGGTTGCAGCCGCCATACAACCCACATGAGAGAAAGTCGGAGGCAAAAGATGCGCTACCTTCACACAATGGTCCGTGTCCGCGATGTCGATGAATCGCTGGATTTCTACTGCAACAAGTTCGGACTCGAGGAAGTTCGCCGCATGGAGAACGAGAAGGGGCGATATACGCTGATCTTTCTCGCGGCGCCGGCAGACAAGGAGCGGTCCGCCGCAGAACGCGCGCCGGAACTCGAGCTGACCTACAATTGGGACCCGGAAGAGTATACGGGCGGACGCAATTTCGGACACCTCGCCTATGTCGTAGACAATATCTACGAGACGTGCCAGCGGCTCGCGGACAAGGGCGTGGTGATCAATCGGCCGCCGCGCGACGGCCACATGGCCTTTGTCCGTTCGCCCGATGGCATCTCGATTGAGCTCATTCAGAAGGAAACGGCCCTTGCGAAACAGGAACCCTGGTCTTCCATGCCGAACACTGGCATCTGGTAGACAACGACCGTTGCAACTTTAGCGCGTATGAACTGGTGTCGCGCTGACGGGGTCCGCCCGATTTCGAGCCGCCCCAAACATCCTGCGATACCACCATAATACAAACAGCTTTCAAGCATCCCTCTCTCCTGATATCAGACAGATTGAAGTGAGGAGGATGCCATGAAGGACGTGCTGATCGAACTTGAACGCCGCAGAAAAATTGCCCGGGAGGGTGGCGGTGCGACGAGAATCGAAGCGCAGCACAAACGTGGCAAGCTGACTGCGCGCGAGCGCATTGACATATTTCTCGACGAGGGATCTTTTGAAGAGTTCGACATGTTTGTCGAGCATCGCTCGACAGATTTTGGCATGGAGGAAACCAAGTTCGCCGGCGACGGGGTCGTGACCGGCTGGGGCACGGTCAATGGCCGCACGGTTTTTGTGTTTGCCAAGGACTTCACCGTCTTCGGCGGCTCGCTGTCCGAAGCACATGCGGAAAAAGTGCAGAAGATCCAGGATATGGCCTTGCGCAATCGCGCGCCCGTGGTCGGTCTTTATGATGCGGGTGGTGCGCGTATCCAGGAGGGAGTCGCCGCGCTCGGCGGCTATGCGGAGATTTTCCAGCGCAATGTGCTTGCTTCCGGCGTCATACCGCAGATTTCAGTGATCATGGGCCCCTGCGCTGGCGGGGACGTCTACTCGCCGGCAATGACCGATTTTATCTTCATGGTACGTGACACATCCTACATGTTCGTCACCGGACCGGACGTCGTGAAGACCGTCACCAACGAAACAGTCACGGCGGAACAACTCGGCGGCGCATCGATCCATACGACGAAATCCTCGATCGCTGACGGTGCCTACGACAATGACGTCGTGGCGCTCTTGCAGATGCGCCGGCTGATCGACTTCCTGCCGGCGTCGAACACGGCGAGTATCCCCGAGATCGAATGCTATCAATCGACAGAGGATCCTGACTACTCGCTCGACCGACTGGTGCCCGACAACGCGAACAAGCCGTATGACATCAAGGAATTGATCCGAAAGACCGTCGACGAAGCGGATTTCTTCGAGATCCAGGAAAGTTTCGCCAAAAACATCGTTGTCGGATTTGGCCGCGTCGAGGGACGGACCGTTGGCATCGTCGGTAATCAGCCCATGGTGCTTGCCGGCGTTCTCGACAGCGATGCCTCACGCAAGGCCGCGCGGTTCGTTCGCTTTTGCGACTGCTTCAACATCCCGATCGTCACATTTGTCGACGTGCCGGGATTCCTGCCAGGAACCGCCCAGGAATATGGCGGACTGATCAAGCACGGCGCCAAGCTGCTCTTCGCTTATGCCGAGGCCACCGTTCCGAAAATCACCATTATCACGCGCAAGGCCTACGGCGGCGCCTATGACGTGATGGCATCCAAGCATCTTAGAGGCGATATCAATTATGCCTGGCCGTCGGCGCAGATTGCCGTGATGGGCGCCAAGGGTGCTGTGGAAATTATCTACCGCAAGGATATTGGCGACGCGGAGAGGATTGCTGCGCACACGAAGCGCTATGAAGACAGGTTCCTGTCACCGTTCGTCGCCGCAGAGCGAGGTTATGTGGATGAGGTGATCATGCCCCATTCCACGCGCAAGCGGGTATCAAGGGCGCTGCGCATGTTGCGCAACAAGGATTTGGAAAATCCATGGAAGAAGCACGATAATATTCCGTTGTGATCGCGCTTCTTCCAAATATTCAAAAAGACGAGAAAATTAGCGACGGAAGCTGAAACCACCGCTGGAGTCGCGCAATATCTGTGAAATCGTCCGGCTGTCGCAAGGCTGGCTCAATTTCTTGGTTGCCTTCATCAGGGTCGGGCCTGCTTTTGTGACTTTTGCGATTTTTAGTACATTTGTATCTGACAATGATGATGTGTCTTTAGTTAT
The DNA here is from genome assembly GCF_037994425.1 of Phyllobacterium sp. Lineage (NCBI taxonomy): Bacteria > Pseudomonadati > Pseudomonadota > Alphaproteobacteria > Hyphomicrobiales > Phyllobacteriaceae > Phyllobacterium > Phyllobacterium sp. The sequence continues at coordinate 25,370 of NZ_JBBNAM010000142.1, read as the reverse complement.
TGTTATCATTCCGCAACATCTCCACTTCGAACTACTCTGAATTGCAGAGTACTCTTCCCTCAGCGGGCCCATTTGTCCCGCCGCATGGTAGATAAATACGGGATCTAAACCGATTTAACAAATCACTCTTTATATCGAATTTTGACCTATATTTGAATGAAACCAGTAAATTGCAAATAGTTTCCCCGCCGATGAATGAACTTACCGTTCATTGCGCGATCACCCCAAATCACGAAATAAAATTGCGCCACTCGGCCGCTGGTAGCCGAAAATCACCGCAAACAGCCAACCTTTGTCACGTTGAATGCTTGAGCGGCAAGAGCCGTTCAGGAACCGTTCAGGTTGCTGTAATGCCAACCTTACTCTGTATTTCTTCGATGGTTTCCTTAACGAAAAAAGTAAGCCCGGCTGTCGTCGTGACGATATGGGTCCCGGTGCCGTAGGGATTGAACGAAACAACATGATTGAAATTGACGGTGATGTGGTCACCGTTGACGTCGGTCAGCTTGATCCACATGGCCCTACCTCCCTGTTTGACTGAACATCGCGCCCAGGGTCAAGGAAGCAGGATTCTCGACTAGAGGCAACGATCCTTACCAGAGATTTCGCCCGTCGATCGTCTCGACCGGCAACGAAGCAATATCGAAGTTGTCGAACAGTCGCACGTTCACGCTGTTGCGCGGATGTTCGAAATCCGGCTTGTGATCGACCCAAGTCGGAAGTTCCGAGAAGGTGCCGCAACCGCATATGTTGCAGTGGTGATGTTTGCTGAAGCCATTACGCGAATAAACGGCATCCGCTTCGGGCGTCACCGAAAGCTTGACTTGGTCCGGTGTGTAATAGGCCCACAGGGCGCCACGCTTCGTGCAAAACGTACATGTGCATGCCGTCACCGAGGCCGGAACTTCGCTCACCTCGAATTTGATGGCGCCGCAATGGCAGCTTGCAAGTATGGCCATGATTTTCTCCCTCCAGTGCGAGACGCGTTCATCTGGAGAGTTTCAGTTTCTGCAGGCTTATGCAACCTGTCCGGCGGCCCATCCGGACGACCAAGCCCACTGGAAGTTATAGCCGCCGAGCCAACCGGTTACGTCGACAACCTCACCAATAAAGTAAAGTCCCCTGCGCGATTTTACTTCCATCGTTTTCTGGTCAAGCTGGCCCGTGTCGACCCCCCCGAGCGTCACCTCGGCCGTACGATAGCCTTCCGAGCCCGCGGGCTTCACCTGCCACTCATTGACGGCTTTCTCAATAGGCATAAGCTGCTTGTCAGAAATATCGGCAAGGTGCTTGTCGATCTTGCTGGTGTCGGCGATCAGTTGCGCCAGCCGCTTGGGCAGGAGTTCGCCCAATGCGGTCTGCAAGGCCTGTTTGCCATTGCGCGAGCGGGCGGCGCGTAGCGTTTCGAAGACCTTGGTGCCGGGCAGCATCGCCACGGAAATGGTATCGCCTTCGCGCCAGTAGGAAGAGATTTGGAGGATGGATGGGCCGCTGAGCCCACGATGCGTGAATAGCATCGCCTCGGCAAAGCTGGTCCGGCCATGGGTCACCACGGCATCGACCGCGACGCCCGACAGGGGTTTGATCGGCGCGAGCGTTCGTTCGTCGAAAGTCAGAGGAACCAGTGCCGGACGCGTTTCTGTAACCGGAATGTCAAACTGCCGAGCGATTTCGTAACCAAATCCTGTCGCGCCCATTTTTGGAATTGATTTCCCCCCGCAGGCAACGACCAAGGACGCACATTTCACCTTTTGCCCGTCCAGGTCGGCGAGATAGCCATCGCCGGTTGGCTCGATTGTATTTGCCGTGGTGCGCAAGCGCAGTTCCGCACCGGCACGCTTCATTTCGGTAACGAGCAGGTCGATGATTTGTTTGGACGAGCCGTCACAGAAGAGCTGGCCGAGCGTCTTTTCGTGCCAGGCGATGCCATGGCGATCGACGAGCGCAATGAAATCCCGTTGGGTATAGCGGCGGAGCGCCGAGATACAGAAGTGCGGATTTGCGCTGATATAGTTTTGGGGCGCGGCATTGAGATTGGTGAAATTGCAGCGCCCACCGCCTGAAATGCGGATTTTTTCGCCAGGCGCAGCGGCGTGGTCGATGATCAACACCGAACGCCCACGTTTGCCCGCTTCAATTGCGCACATCATGCCCGCAGCGCCAGCGCCGATGATAAGTACATCAACCTTCATGGCGAGGGGACCAATTGGTCGATGCGTCCCGTCATCCTATAGACGAAAAGACCGATCCATTCCCGCAGCGCCATAGAAAGGTTCTGCAGCGAATCCTGCGCGTTGTCCTGCGCGATCCCGAGCGTTTCCCTCCCGGAGGTGCGGTAATCGGATGGCCAGGGCAAGACGTCAAACCCCGCTTTGCGAAACAAGCCCATTGAACGCGGCATGTGAAATGCTGAAGTAACCAGCAGCCAGGTCTGACCAGGCTTGGCGTCGACCATAGCTTTGGTAAAGACTGCATTTTCATAGGTATTGCGCGACTTGCTCTCAAGGAGAAGGCGCTCAGGGGCGACACCAAGGGCCGTAAGCAATCGTGGGGCTGTGACGCCATCGGCCTCCCCATCAAGGATCAGGTCACCTGCGCCGCCGGTAACGACAACCTTTGCCTCGGGATAGCGTCGAGCCAAGATGGCGGCCTCGACGAAACGATCGCCGCTCCCGTTGAGCTCATAGCCGCCACGCACGAGATTGACGCCAGCCTCGAAGCCACCACCGAGGACGATGATGCCATCGATCTTGTCGGGCATGGCCGCGGGACGCTGGAAGCGATCCTCCAGCGGATGCATCATGATCGCGCCGACCGATGTCCAGGCACCGATTCCCAGAATGAGAAACGCCAGACCCGCTGCGGCCAGAGCAAGCCGCTTGCGTGACAGCAGAACGGCTATGAAGGCAACGGCCGTTAAAAGGATTGAGAAATTGAGGGGCTGTGCGAAGAACCAGAAGATTTTCGAAATAGCGAAAAACATCAGCCAAGTTCCGCCAGCATCTGCACTTTTTCGATTTCACGCTCGAGACTGGTTGACCATTCGGTGTTTTGTTCGATGATTGCGAAACCTTCGCGTTGGTAGAGCTTTATGGCGCCGGTATTGCGCGCATGGGTGCTGATGCGCGCTCTCGTATAGCCAGCCGCTGCTATCGCATCTTTCAGGACGTGCAAGAGGTGCGAACCAATGCCTTGCCGCTGCACCGCCGGTTCAACCCAAAGGTCCGAGATATAGTCATTATCCTCTTCGCGCGCGCCCCAACCGACGATCGTCGCGTCGACTTCAGCAACCATCACATGCGGATAGGACGTGTTGGCGAACTCTTGAAATGCCTTCTCCACATGGGCGCGCATACCCGGCAATTCAGGCTCGAAAGAGAAGATGTTGGACGCCCAGGCGCGGGAGCCGACCACGGCAATCGCCGGAATGTCGGCTTCTGTTGCGCGCCGGATTACCACCATTTCGGAGCGTTAAACTTTCCGGCGGCCTGCTCGATGACATAGGCAGCCTGGAACAAGGTCTCCTCGTCGAAAGGCCGCCCGATGAGCTGCAATCCAAGCGGCAGGCCCCTTGCGTCGAGCCCGGCGGGGACAGCGATGCCCGGCAGGCCTGCCATGTTCACCGTGACGGTGAAAATGTCGTTCAGGTACATTTTTACTGGATCGGCCGCCATATCCTGATCAGCGATCCCAAATGCCGCCGATGGCGTCGCCGGCGTCAATATGGCGTCGACTCCAGCATGGAACACGTCCTCGAAATCCTTCTTGATCAGCGTGCGCACCTTCTGAGCCTGCAGATAATAGGCGTCGTAGTAGCCGGCCGAAAGGACATAGGTACCGATCATCACGCGCCGCTTGACCTCTTCGCCAAAGCCGCTGGCGCGGGTCTTTTCGTACATATCGACAATATCCTTGCCCGGCACGCGCAAACCATAGCGGACGCCGTCATAGCGGGCGAGGTTCGAGGATGCCTCGGCGGGCGCAACAATGTAATAGGCAGGGAGGGCGTATTTCGTGTGCGGCAACGAAATGTCGACGATCGAGGCACCGGCATCCTTCAGCCAGGCAATGCCCTGCTGCCAAAGCTTCTCGATGTCTTCCGGCATGCCGTCGACGCGATACTCCTTTGGTATTCCGATCTTGAGCCCGGCAAGCGGCTTGCCGATCGCGGCTTCGTAGTCAGGAACCGCGATATCGACGGACGTTGTATCCTTAGGATCGACGGAGGCCATGGATTTGAGAAGGATTGCTGCGTCGCGCACGTCGCGAGCGATCGGGCCGGCCTGGTCCAGCGAGGATGCGAAAGCGACAATACCCCAGCGCGAGCACCGCCCATAGGTCGGTTTGATCCCGACCGTCCCGGTAAAGGCTGCGGGCTGTCGAATGGAACCGCCGGTATCGGTCGCGGTAGCACCGGCACAAAGGTGTGCTGCAACAGCGGCAGCGGAACCGCCGGACGATCCGCCCGGAACGAGGTCCGCATTCGAACCCTTGGCACGCCAAGGGTTCTTGACGGGGCCGTAATACGAAGTCTCGTTGGATGAGCCCATGGCGAACTCGTCCATGTTGAGCTTGCCGAGCATGACTGCGCCATCCGCCCAGAGATTGGCCGTGACGGTGGATTCATAATGCGGCTTGAATCCGTCGAGAATATGCGACGCCGCCTGAGTGTGAACGCCTTCCGTGCCGAACAGATCCTTGATACCGAGCGGAATGCCTTCGAGCGCGCCCGCCTGCCCCGCGGCAAGCCGCGCATCGGAAGCCTTGGCCATCTCCAGCGCCTTTTCGGGCGTAGTCGCGACATAGGCGTTCAGCGCCTCGTTTGCGTTCTCGATCGCCTGGATATAGGCGCCAGCAAGTTCCGTGGCCGTAATCGCCTTCGCCTTTAACTGGTCGCGCGCCTCGGCAATGGTGAGAGCGGTCAAATCGGTCATATCAGAGACTAGTCCTGTCTATTGGGCCGGCGTCAGCGCCAGCCGCTTTTCATAAAATGCACTGTGTTCGGAATCCGGATAATCGAGCACCACGCCGCAGCGGGTGAAACCGGACCGCTCGTAGAGCCGCCACGCAGCATCGAAACCTGGACCGACGCCCGTTTCAAGCACGAGATGTGTTAAGCTCTTCTCCGCGGCCATAGCTGTAATGGCGTCAAGCAGGGCTGATCCCACGCGCTGCCCACGAACCGTTGGACGGGTGAACATGCGCTTGACCTCGCCGAGACCTGCGCCATGTTCCTTGAGAGCCCCGCATCCAATGGCAAGACCGTTTTCATCGCGAGCCACGAACACGGTTGTATCTGCGCCTGCCATTTGCTCGACAGTCATCTTGAACTGGAATTCGACCGGAGAAAGCGGCAGCAAATGATCATTCAGGTCTGCGACAAGTGATCTGACATCATCCTGCAGGGGTGTTTCGACAGCAATGGAGATAGCCATTGACCGATTACTCCACGACTTTCGGAACAACAAAAAAATTCTCCTCATGGATAGGCGCGTTGGCAACAATATCGGCGGCCTTGCCGCCATCGTCGACTTCGTCGCGCCGCTTCTTCATCGCGATCGGCGTCACCGACGTCATCGGTTCGACGCCCTCGACATTGACTTCGTTCAGTTGCTCCACGAAGCCGAGAATAGCATTCAACTGGCCGGTCATGCGTTCGACATCCGCCTCGCTCACGGCAATTCGGGCAAGATGCGCAACGCGCTTGACAGTGGATACATCGACAGACATGGGACTTCCTGATCTTTGGAGATTTCCTCCAGAGCTATAGTTGCGGTCGCGCCTGAGTGCAACGGACAAGAAACAAGGAAATGCGCGCTACTGCTGCGGAGCATCTCCGGTTTCGCTGTCATCGCCGGCATCCGGATTAATGATGTTGTTATCAAGGGTGCTCCCGTCCAGCGCATCGTCATCGTCTGGCGACAAAACTGGATCCGGTCCCTTGACGGGATTGCCGTTGACGTTGACCGAGCCGTCCGCCTGCTGATCGACGATCCACTGAATATGACCATTCGGCAATTGCGTGCCGAAGTCTTTGGCAAGCTTGGCAAAGACAATGTAGTTCTTCACCTCCGGCTCATGCTCGGCCGCCTTGTTCAGGCGATCGAGTGCGGCATCAAACCCCGCCATCTCCCAGGTGGTGCGGCTTGTCGGCTTCATGCCGGAAAACGAGACCTCACCCTCGACAGTAATTTCGCTATCGGCCGTGCGCAGAAGGCTCTTGTCGATAACCACTTTCGGCGGGTTGGTAATAAATGACGTAGTGGCGCCGGACTCAAATGCATCCGAAAAGGGCTTTTCCCTCCTGACGTCCATGTCGGCAATCGCCGCCCTCGCCAGCGTATCAAGATCGACGCCTTCAGCGCCGAAAGCCAATTCGACATCCGTTGGCAGGAACGGCAGCCCCCAATCGGGTATGGGCAAGGCCGGGTAGGTAAGTCCGTTGGTGCGAAGCGCAAAGTGGTAGCCACCATCCTTACTGACACCGTCCAAATCGATCTCCTGCGCAATATTCCTGGCTGTGAACTCGCCAAGCGGCGTTTCGACACCGACCCCGCCGAACCTGTATGAACCCGTCAGCTTTTCCCAAAGCGGCAGTGCAGCCAGAAGCTTGGCCTTAAGGTCCGCTTGTTCGGGATCAGTCAGGGTTTTGAGGTCTGAGTGGGCAACGAAGAAGGCCCACAAATCCAAGACCTCAAGGTTGCGTGCGCCCTTGCCATCCGCCGAGAATGATACGTCGCCGCCACGAACGACGACCTTTAGCGGTTGGTCGGGTGAGCTCGGCTCCGGCGCTGTGGTGGCGCCGTTCGCATCATCCTTCTCGGCTGGCGGCGATTTCATGAGAATCGTTTCCACGAAATTCCTGGCAGTCTGCGCGGTGCTGACATCGACGCCGCCAGCAGGATTTACCATCCCCGTCGATTGCCCTTTCGCCTGCCCTGCACTCGCCTCCATGTCCTGGACCGCACTCGTCGACTTCATCTTGAACGAGCCGTAGGAAAAGTCGGACTTCGAGAATGTGCCCAGCTTCGGATCATAAACGCCGTTCAACGCGCCATTCTCGAACGACCATTGCAGTGTTTCAGGACCGGTGGGCGTGACCATCTCGATCGAGCCTGGAGGGAAAGTCGTAGCGGACACGTTCCAGGAACCGTCGGCAAGCGGCCGGGCGAGCAGGCCGTAATCACCGAAATCGCCTTTCAAAAAACTGCCGCTCGGAAGCGCACTTAGAAGCTTTGCGGTACTGAGCGTGACACGATAACTGTCACCCTCCGGCACCACGTTCACGATCTTGTTTTCGATCGCGGTTCTGCCGAGATATTTTGACAGCGTTTCAGCGAGTGCCTTCGCACCGTCCGTGTCGACGGTTTGAGCGAAGGCCGGCAATGCCGATGTCATCAAAAGGGAAGCAAGAAGCAGTCTGCGCACGTCATTTCTCCCGGCATCGAAACGAGCCAGCGTTGATCTAGCAACTTCGAATCAAATCGTAAATTGCTGATTTGTCTTCGGAACAACGACCTTTGTTTCCGCGCCATCCATTCCAGCCACAAACTTATCCGGTGTCTGGTCGATAATCGGGAAAGACCCGTAGTGGCAGGGAATAGCCTGCTCGAACTTGAAATAGCGGCGCGCCGCAAGTGCTGCCACGGCACCTCCCATGGTGAAGCGGTCACCTACCGGCAGGATGCCGATCTGAGGGTCGTGCAATTCGTTGATCAGCGCCATGTCAGAGAATATGTCGGTATCGCCCATGTGATAGAGCGTCGGATCGGCATCGAAATGCAGCACAACGCCGTTCGCATTGCCAAGGGAGTGGGAGACGCCGTCTTCAGTCAATTGTGCCGACGAATGCAGCGCATTGACGTAGGTAACGGTAAAGCCGTCATAGGAAACCGTACCACCCGTATTGGTGGGATCGACGCGGCCAACGCCCTTTGAGGCAAGCCAGGACACAAGATCCGCATTGCCGGTAACAAGTGCACCGCTTTCCTTTGCCAGTGCGATCGTGTCGCCGACGTGATCGCCATGCCCATGCGTCAGGACAATGTGATTGACCCCCTTGGTGGCTTCTTTCACATCCACGCCCTTTGCGCCGGGGTTCCCGTTAAGGAACGGATCGATCAGGATCGTGTTCTTTGCGGTTTCGAGCCGGAAGGCCGAGTGCCCAAGCCAAGTAATCTTCATGTCCTTATCCCTTCATTCATTGGAACGCTCGCCACGCCAGTGTAGAAACGCTATGTGTCAGGCGTGGCGAATTAAAGCGATCTATCACCCGCCATTTCAAGTGCAGGAACCCATCAAATTGACGGTATTGGCGATTGAAGAACTTGAGACGCGTGTCGCGGAGGGCAAGACCCTCGCCGGTCTCGACCTCGGAACCAAGACGATCGGGATTGCGATTTCCGATCGCGGGTTCTCTTTCGCCAATCCGCGTCCGGTGCTAAGGCGCCGTAAATTCACCCACGATGCCCAGGATCTGTTGAAGTCGCTTAACACAGACAATGTCGGTGCCATCATCATCGGTCTGCCGGTTAACATGGACGGCAGCGAGGGGCCGCGGGCGCAGGCAACCCGCGCCTTCGTGCGCAACATGGAAAAGCTGACGGAACTACCCTTCGTCTACTGGGATGAACGGTTGTCGACGGTTGCAGCCGAGCGCGTCCTTATCGGAATGGATGTCTCGCGCCAGAAGCGCGCCGAACGTATCGATTCAGCTGCGGCCGCCTTCATTTTACAGGGTGCCCTGGATCGCTTGCGGGCTCTGCGTCAGGAAACCGATATCGACGGCAGTTCCTTCCCGTAACCGGCGCGCGCAGCACGCCAATCCCTAACCCACGCAATGATCTTGCGTCGGCGCCGAAAAGCAATCAGGCCCAGGACCAGGCCTGTATCGAGGATACATGCACGCGCAACCAGTGGTGGAATGCTCTCCGGCGCAATGCCCAGCGCCTGTCCGTAAATCTGAAAAACGAGATCATGCATGTCGCGGCTGAAAAAATACATGCCCATGCTGAGATCGTAGTACGACAGAAAATACCATCCCCACAGGAACGTCAGCGGTCCCGCCCAGAAAATCAGGAAGCTGCGCATTCAGTAACTCCTCCATGGGAAGCACGTAATCACTTTATCTTAACCCTGCGAATTTGCAGTGCAATTTCGAACGACAGTGTTATCGTTTAAGAAATAGACCGCAACGTAAACCGTTTGTTAAGGTTAATTTACAAAAATTTAATTCAAATTGAAGCTATTAGCGAGCCCTCTTGCGCGCTTCGGGGGCATTTTTGTCGAGCCACCAGCCCATTTTTGGCAATAATGATGAGCACACGCAGTGCGTGCACCGAGTGTTGATCGTTCTTGCCTACGTGATGAGGTGACGGCCGACTAGCGCCGAGAATCAGGCGGAGGCCGGATAGAGCGAATTGACGATGTTCTTGGCGTTGTGGCGTGCATCCAGCATGCCGTAGGTCGTGCGCCATTGGCCGCCGAGCCGTGTCTCGATGAAAGCATCGGCAATGTCTTCCGATTGCAGATGCCGCAATTCCGCGCCGGCTGCAGCCAGCGCAAGCTGCTCTGTCAATATGCGTGCCGCACCTTCGTCGTTCTCGGTCACGCGCATCGCGGCGCGTAGCACCTCCACGGTCCCCTGTCCTCCGCGTCCGAGTTGCGCGCCAATCCAGTTCAGAACTTCATCGAAAAGCTGCGGGCCTCGCTTGAGAACGCGAACGACGTCGAGAGCCATGACGTTTCCTGACCCTTCCCAGATCGCGTTGACGGGGGCTTCCCTGTAAAAGCGCGCGAGATTGCCTTCCTCGATGTAACCGTTGCCGCCGAGGCACTCCATCGTTTCATAGAGCATGGCCGGCGCAATCTTTGCCACCCAGTATTTGACGACGGGGGTCATGACGCGCGCAAAGGCCGCTTCGCTGCGATCCTTGGCCGCGTTGTCGAAGGCCCGCGCCAGGCGCATTGCCAGCGCTGTTGCGGCGGCAACGTCAAGGGCCATGTCGGCGAGGACACGAAGCATAAGAGGCTTTTCAATGAGTGGTGTCTCGAACGCAACTCGGTGGCGGGTGTGATGGACCGCCTCCGCAAGTCCGGCCCGCATCAAACCGGCCGACGCCACGGCACAATCGAGGCGAGTGAGCGTCACCATATCGATGATCGTTTTGACGCCCTCGCCCGGATTGCCGATCATTTGCCCAAGAGCACTCTCGAATTCGACTTCCGACGATGCATTGGAACGATTGCCAAGCTTGTCTTTCAGGCGCTGAAAGCAGAACCCATTGGAACTTCCGTCGGGCAGGATGCGCGGTACGAGAAAACACGAAAGCCCCTCCCGAACCTGCGCAAGGACGAGGAACGCATCGGACATCGGTGCCGACATGAACCATTTATGGCCAGTGATCCGATAAAAGCCGCTTCCCGCAGGCTCGGCGCGCGTTGTATTGGCTTGAACATCGGTGCCGCCCTGCTTCTCGGTCATACCCATGCCGAGGGTCAGGCCCGCCTTCTTTGCCGGCGATTTGTTGCTGGAATCATATTTGCGCGGCAGAATCAGCGGCGACCATTCGCGATAGAGTGTCGGCGCCGCCATAAAGGCTGCGAGCGAAGCGCTGGTCATCGTCAGCGGGCAGAGATGTCCGCACTCGAGTTGTGCCGCCAGATAGAAACGCGAGGCGCGCGCCTGATGGCGCAATCCTGCTTCCCCCTTGCCGTCTTCCCAGATCGACGAATGCAGGCCCTGCGACACCGACCGGCGCATTAGCGCATGGTAGGCTGGATGATAGTCGACGACATCGATGCGTCGACCCTGGCGGTCATGCGTACGAAGCTTGGGCGTTTCCGTGTTTGCCAACCTTGCGAGGTCCTGCGCGTCGCCGGAAAGGACGAAACGGCCATTCTGTTCCAACTCCTTGCGCACCTCTTGCGGCAAACGCTTGGTGATCTGCATCAACAACGGATCACCGAGATAGGCGTTGAGACCGGTCATCGGCGGCGTCTGGTTGAGAACGTCATGGGTTTTCAAGAAACAGTCCTGACTAGCTTTGGTGGTCGCACGCCTATGTTTTGATCAGCATGCGGATGCGCGCAAACTCTTTATGGTGCGAAGAATCTGACAAGCGGTTAACTCCCTCAATATATGATCTCGTGGGCGTTAGTCGATATCGAGCGGAATCTGATCCACGTGATCGAAGGCTCTAGGATTGAGCTGGAGAGAATAATCCGCAGGCAGTGCGACGAGATCAAGTGCGTCTCAACTCACCTTGTGCAGCAGGACGACGGCGACGAAATGTTCATGCCGCTGAGGGTTGGACACGAGACGCGTCTCGAGCCTGCGGAAGAGCTCATCGACCAAAGCGGCCCGGTCGGGCTTCCCGGTGAGGGCCGCGGCGACCGTCGGGCCCGAAAATGCCCGCATCATGCCTGTCCATCCGCGCGCAAGCGGGAACGCATCGCCGGTACGCTCGAACGCATCCCAATGCAGATCCGGGCCGGGCAGAATTTCCGCATGCTCGATCCGCAATCCGGCAAACTGGCCACTTTCAGTGGCGAACGGCGCGCGAATGGAAGCGAGTTTGCGTGGCGCCGTCGGGATATTGATGTGCAGCAAGTCATCGCCGGATAGTAATCCGTTGTCTTTCATATCGAGCAAGGCGAGCCACAACTCACTCGTCAGCCATTCCCAACCGACTTTCTCTTCTGGTCTTCCCGGAAAGAGGCACAGCAGACGCCCGTCGGCGCGCAGTTCGACGGCCCGGCGCTCCAGGAACAGTCGCCAGTCGCGAGCCTGCTGCTGAAGCAGCGAATCGTGAACCTTCTCGAACTTGCTGTGCAGACCAAAAATATGATCGGGAATATCGATGGGATGTTGGCTCATCCATTGCATCGTCCAGGAATTCCAGCCGAGATGAACGCGCCCCGGAGGCAAGAGTGCTTCATAATAGCTGCGCCCGACAGCAGACGGGAATATTCCTTCAGCTCCCCTCATGTAACTCTGCGGCTCGTTCTCGAGCGCGGTGAAGAGCGATGTGAAGTCATTCGAGGGCAAGTCCGTATGGATCACCTCGACAAACCGCTCAGAACCTGCGCGCGCCCTCAGAGCCTGAATCGCAATAGCGATCGGGTCCATGGAGTTCTTACCTTGCGATGAGCCATAGTCGACAATGACAAGCGACTCGTCCCCAAAAGCAACAGAGTTGGCCGCTGATTGCCAGAGCGACAGGGCGGCGGAATTGCCGGCCGCCTGCATGGCCGAATGGCGATTATAGTATCCGTCGCCCTCCATGGCGGCACGAGTCGGGATAACGCCATCTGACATGCTGCCCCCAATTGAAATGAGTAGTCACTGGCACCAATGTTTATACGCCTGTCGGCGAACAGCAGCAAATGCCGCCCGGTTGCCTAGTCCCTGGACTTTATGTTCCACTGTTCGCGTCGATATTGGGGATCAACGAGGATATCGGGAGCCGAAGCTTGCAGCAACGTAGCATCAGGCCTATAGGGGAAACCTGAGATGACATCAGAAACGCCCCCACCCCTTTTTCCCCACCGCCATCTACTTGGCATCAAGGGTCTTTCCCCGCAGGACATAACTCAGCTTCTCGATCTTGCCGAAGGTGAGATTGCCGTTTCGCGGCAGCCCGAGAAGAAAAAGAGCGTCCTGCGCGGCCGAACCCAAATCAACCTTTTCTTCGAGGCATCGACGCGGACGCAATCGTCCTTCGAACTTGCCGGAAAGCGGCTTGGCGCCGACGTCATGAACATGTCGGTCGGCAACTCCTCGGTCAAAAAGGGCGAGACGCTGATCGACACGGCGATGACGCTGAACGCCATGCGTCCTGACATACTGATCATCCGCCATTCATCGGCCGGCGCAGCGGCATTGCTGGCGCAGAAGGTGGGATGCTCCGTGGTCAATGCCGGGGACGGCGCGCATGAACATCCGACGCAGGCCTTGCTAGATGCGCTGACGATCCGCCGCGCCAAGGGAAAAGTCGAGCGACTGACCGTCGCAATCTGCGGCGACGTTCTGCATTCGCGTGTCGCACGATCGAACATCATTCTCCTCAATGCCTTGGGAGCGCGCGTTCGTGTCGTTGCACCGTCGACTCTGCTTCCCTCCGGCATTGCGCACATGGGGGCGGAAGTGTTCCACAAGATGGAGGACGGGCTGAAGGACGCCGATGTCGTCATGATGTTGCGCCTCCAGCGCGAGCGCATGGCCGGTTCGTTCGTTCCCTCTGTACGCGAATATTTCCGCTATCACGGCCTCGACCGGGAAAAACTCAAATATGCCAAGTCCGATGCGCTGGTCATGCATCCTGGCCCAATGAATCGCGGTGTCGAGATCGCTTCGGACGTCGCCGATGGCTCGCAGAGCGTCATTCAGGAACAGGTCGAAATGGGTGTCGCCGTGCGCATGGCAGTGATGGAAGCCCTGCTTGACCCGCGCCGCAATGCCGAAGGAGTCGCAGGATGAGCACGACCGTTCTGCAGAACGCCCGCATCGTCGATCCTTCGCGCGGACTGGACGAAATCGGAACCCTGATCATCAAGGGCGACAGTATCGTCGCAAGCGGTGCCGATGCCCGGAACCAGGGCACGCCCGAAGGCGCAACAATAATCGATTGCAAGGGCAAGGCCGTCCTCCCGGGCCTTGTGGACGCCCGCGTGTTCATTGGCGAGCCCGGTGCCGAGCACCGCGAAACGATCGCTTCTGCGAGCCATGCGGCGGCGGCAGGGGGTGTTACCTCCATGATCATGATGCCGGACACCGATCCGGTCATCGACAATGTTGCTCTTGTCGAATTCGTGCTTCGAACCGCCCGCGATACGGCGGTGGTCAATGTCTATCCGGCGGCCGCTGTCACCAAGGGCCTTAATGGCGAGGAGATGACCGAGATCGGGCTGCTGAGCGAGGCGGGCGCGGTCGCGATCAGCGAGGGTCGCCATTCCATCGCCAACACGCAATTAATGCGCCGGGCACTAACCTATGCGCGCGACTTCGGCGTGGTGCTCGCGCACGAAGCCCACGATCCTTACCTTGGCATCAACGGCGTCATGAACGAGGGGCTCTTTGCGAGCTGGCTCGGCCTTTCCGGTACCCCACGTGAAGCGGAGGTCATCCCTCTGGAACGAGACATGCGCCTCGCCGCCCTCACCAAGGGCGCCTATCATGCAGCGCAAATCTCAACGTCCATGTCGGCGGAGGTCATTTCCCGGGCCAAGCAGGACGGTCTCAACGTGACGTCCGGCGTTTCGATCAATCATCTATCCCTGAATGAGAATGATATCGGAGAATTCCGTACCTTCTTCCGGCTTCAACCGCCATTGCGGCTTGAGGAGGATCGGCTCGCCATGGTTGAAGCGTTGCGCGAAGGCGCGATCGACATCATCGTATCGGCCCATGATCCACAGGATGTCGATACCAAGCGCCTGCCCTTTGCCGACGCGGCGGCCGGTGCGATCGGACTCGAGACGCTACTCGCGGCGGCGCTGAGGCTTCATCACAATGGCGACGTCCCGCTCCTGCGCATCGTCGACGCGCTGTCGAGCGCGCCAGCCCGAATTTTCGGTATCGAGGCCGGTTCGTTGCGGCCCGGATCCAAGGCGGATGTGACCATAGTCGATCTTGACGAGCCGTGGGTTGTGAAGGAAGAAGATCTCCGGTCGCGTTCCAAGAACAGCTGTTTCGAAGGGGCGCGATTCCAGGGGCGCGTCGTTCAGACATTCGTTGCAGGAAATTCAGTCTTCTCCATCTAGAAGCCGCCAAGGGGTCGATGCATGTTGGATTTTTCAAGCGGGCCAGCGGGGGTACCGCTGCTTCTATTTGCACTGGTCTTCGGCTACCTGCTGGGATCCATCCCATTCGGCTTGATCTTGACCCGCATGGCCGGACTTGGAGATGTCCGCAGCATCGGCTCCGGCAATATCGGTGCGACCAACGTGCTGCGTACAGGCAACAAGAAACTTGCTGCCGCTACTCTCCTCCTCGATATGCTGAAGGGTACTGCTGCCGTTCTCATAGCGGGAATCGTCAGTCCGGGAGCGGCTATCGCTGCAGGACTGGGCGCTTTCCTCGGTCACATCTTTCCGCTCTGGCTGAAATTCAAAGGCGGCAAGGGCGTCGCCACCTACCTCGGCGTTCTGCTCGGCCTGTTCTGGCAGGGAGCGCTGGTATTTGCCGCGGTCTGGTTGGCTGTCGCCTATGCGACGCGCTACTCGTCGCTCGCAGCCCTCGTCGCGGCCACGGTTGTACCAGTCGCACTCTATCTCATTGGCCTGCACCAGATCGCTGCGCTGTTCGTCGTGCTGACCATGATCGTCTTCATAAAGCATCGCGCCAATATCCAGCGCCTCGTCTCTGGCACTGAGGGCAAGATCGGATCCAAAGGGTGAACGACGCGAAGAAGGGCATTCGCCTTTCAGATCGCCAGCGCCTGGCCTGGCTGAGATTGCTCCGGAGCGAGAATGTCGGGCCCGCAACGTTCCGCGATCTGATCGCTCATTGCGGATCCGCCGCTGATGCGCTGGAAATGCTCCCGGAACTCGTTCGTCGGGGTGGCCGACACCGTCCCATCCGCATTGCAAGTCTTGATGATGCAGAACGGGAAATGGAGGCGGCCATCAGGATGGGTGCATACTTCGTCGGCATCGGCGAGCCCGACTTTCCGCGCTATCTGCGGCAATGCGATAACCCACCGCCACTTGTTGCGATCAAAGGTAATCCTGACGTTTTCCGGCTTCCTCCGGTCGCCATCGTCGGCGCGCGCAATGCTTCCCTGGTAGGTCTCAAGTTCGCCCGTATGCTTGCGCGAGAACTCGGACAGGCGGGTTTTGCAGTCATATCCGGCCTTGCGCGCGGCATTGATACAGCCGCGCATGAGGCTAGCCTTGATCATGGGACAGTGGCCGTCATGGCCGGAGGGCTGGACATGCCCTACCCGCCGGAAAACATCGAACTTTACGGTGAAATATCCCGCCGCCACGGCGCTGCCATCAGCGAAATGCCTTTTGGCTGGGAACCCCGCGCGAGGGATTTCCCGCGCAGAAACAGGATCATTGCCGCGCTTTCTTTAGGGCTCGTCGTCGTGGAAGCGGCAGAACGATCCGGCTCGCTCATCAGCGCTCGTCTGGCCGGCGAACTGGGGCGACAGGTCTTCGCCGTTCCGGGATCGCCCTTCGATCCAAGGGCCAAAGGCACGAACAACCTGCTCAAGAATGGTGCCACCGTCACCACATGTACGCAGGATGTGATCGAGGCTCTGACGCCGCTTGTCGATCAACCGATGTCCGACGGGCCCGGCTTCCTGGCTCCCGAAATGGAGTTCCCTTCGCTCAATCCCCCAAACGAAACCGACCGAGACCGTGTCGTCAATTTGCTCAGCCCTGTTCCCACCGAGATTGACGATCTCATTCGAGCGAGCCGATTGCATCCTTCCATGATCATGCTGATTCTGCTCGAACTTGATCTCGCCGGACGCCTGCAACGCCACTCAGGCGGATATATTTCGCTGATTGAGCCCTGAGTCCGTCCCAATCTCCCTGCTCAACTGGTCGCTGCACTCGATGTACGCGATCTCAATAAGGTATGCCAGCATCTCCAGCCGGCTGTTGTGGGCCATCGTACGGAGTTCACCGAGCATCTGCTGAATAAATCTTACGTTCTCAACCGGATTGATATTGCTTTTGCTCATAACTATATCCTCAAAAATTCTTGTACTGAAATGGCGCTGTATTTGACCAGAAATTGCTTAATGTATAGCTGGTTAAGTCTTTGTTTTTTATGCACTGCGCACGGGCAAATCAAATGACCGGCAAAAAATCTCCGAGGCCCTTGCGCCGGAAATGAGATTACCATTAATTGTATAAGCTCGTTGAGCAACCCTTGATTGCAAATGTCGATTTTTGATAACCAGACCTTGACGTTGAGCAGAAGCCTGTTCATTTCACAGACTTCTGGTCCGGTGTGAAACTGGTACTTTTGAAGTCTGACAAGGGCAGAAAGCTCGAATCTGTAATGAATCTCGTCGTCGTCGAATCGCCTACCAAGGCAAAATCAATCACCAAATACCTCGGCTCGGGCTACAAGGTCCTGGCCTCGTTCGGCCACGTGCGCGATCTGCCCGCCAAGGACGGCTCGGTCCTCCCCGACAATGATTTCTCAATGTCCTGGGAAGTTAGCTCCGAATCATCGAAGCGGCTGAGCGACATCATCAAGGCATTAAAGGAGAGTGATACGCTCTTCCTCGCAACCGACCCTGATCGCGAGGGTGAGGCAATCTCCTGGCATGTGCTGGAAGTGCTGCAGCAAAAGAAGGCGATTGGCTCGAAGCCGGTGAAACGCGTCGCATTCAACGCTGTCACCAAGGACTCGGTGCTGGAGGCCATGGCAAACCCACGCGACATCGACATGCCGCTTGTCGATGCCTATCTGGCTCGCCGTGCGCTCGACTATCTGTTCGGTTTTACCCTTTCCCCCGTGCTTTGGCGCAAGCTGCCCGGAGCCCGCTCGGCCGGACGCGTCCAATCGGTGACACTGCGGCTCGTTGCGGATCGCGAGGCGGAGATCGAACGGTTCGTTCGCGAAGAATATTGGACGATCGCAGCGCACTTGAAGACGCCGCGCAACGACCCGTTCGAGGCGCGCCTTGTCGCGATCGACGACAAGAAGCTCGGCAAGCTCGACATCAAGAACGGCGAACAGGCAGGCGAGATTCGCGCCATGCTCGAAGGCGCTTCGTTCAAGGCGACGGCTGTCGAGTCAAAGCCGATCAAACGCAGCCCCGGCCCACCTTTCACCACGTCCACTTTGCAGCAGGCCGCATCCGGGCAGTTGGGCTTTTCCTCATCACGCACGATGCAGATCGCGCAGCGCCTCTACGAGGGCATGGATCTTGGTGGGGAAACCGCGGGTCTCATTACTTATATGCGTACCGACGGCGTTCAGATGGACCCGGAAGCGGTGCAGGCGGCACGCAAGACCATCGGCCGCGTGTTTGGCGACCAATATGTGCCGGAAAAGCCGCGTTACTACTCGACCAAGGCAAAGAATGCACAGGAGGCTCACGAGGCCATCCGCCCGACCGACTTCAACCGCCACCCCAAAGAAATGCGCAGGTTCCTCGACGATGATCAGGCGCGGCTCTATGAATTGATCTGGAAGCGCGCCATCGCCAGCCAGATGCAGTCGGCCGACATCGAGCGAACGACCGTCGATATCGAGGCACGAAACGGTTCCCGCCTGGCGCAATTGCGTGCGACAGGGTCTGTGGTGCGATTTGATGGTTTCCTGGGGGCCTATGTCGATCACCGCGAGGAAGAGGACGTCGACGAAGACAGCGCCCGCCTGCCGGAAATCCGCGCCGGTGAGAACTTGGCACGCGAGAAGATCGACGCAACGCAGCATTCGACCGAACCGCCGCCGCGCTACTCGGAAGCAACGCTCATCAAGAAGATGACCGAGCTCGGGATCGGCCGACCGTCTACCTATGCGGCGACGATTACGACCCTGCGCGATCGCGAGTATATTGGCGTTGAAAAGCGCAAGCTCATCCCGGAGGCTAAGGGACGGCTGGTGATCGCCTTCCTCGAAAGCTTCTTCAAGCGCTATGTCGAATATGATTTTACCGCCGACCTTGAAGAAAAACTCGATGAGATTTCTGACGGAAAGCTCAAGTGGAAAGATGTGCTGCGGGATTTCTGGACCGACTTCTTCGGTTCCGTCGACGGCATCAAGGAATTGCGGGTCACCAACGTTCTCGACGCGCTCAACGAGGAACTCGGGCCCCTCGTCTTCCCGCCGCGCGAAGACGGCAGCGATCCGCGCATTTGCCAGGTCTGTGGTACGGGCAACCTTTCGCTCAAGCTCGGCAAATACGGCGCTTTTGTCGGGTGCTCGAACTATCCGGAGTGCAAGTTCACGCGCCAACTCGGAGGCAGCGAGGCAGCTAACGAGAATGGCAATAGCGGCGGCGAGCCGAAACTTCTGGGTAAGGACCCTTATACGGGCGAGGACATCACCGCCCGTAGCGGCCGATTCGGACCCTATATCCAGCGTGGAGACGGCAAGGAAGCCAAGCGGGCGAGCCTGCCCAAGGGCTGGACGCTCGACACGATCGATCAAGAAAGAGCGCTGGCGCTTTTGTCATTGCCTCGCGACGTCGGTCAGCACCCTGAGACCACCAAGATGATCTCCGCCGGGATCGGGCGATATGGCCCGTACATTGCCCATGACGGAACCTACGCCAACCTTGAAAGCGCCGAAGACGTGTTTTCGATCGGCCTCAACCGCGCCGTGACGGTTCTCGCCGAAAAGCAGGCAAAGGGTCCGGGCCGCGGCAGGGGCACGCCGGCCGCGCTCAAGCAACTCGGCGATCATCCCGATGGTGGTCCCATCACCGTGCGCGACGGCAAATACGGCCCCTATGTCAATTGGGGCAAAGTCAACGCGACCTTGCCAAAGGGCAAAGACCCCGCAGTCGTGACGGTCGAAGAGGCTCTTGCCTTGATTGCAGAAAAGGCTGGCTCAAAGGGTGGCAAGAAGGCGCCCGCACGCAAGGCTGCCGCCAAGAAGCCAGCGGCTAAGAAGGTTGCCGCGAAGAAGGCAAGTTAGGAATCAGGATTGGCACGCCGTATCTCTCCACCCAGCGGAAAAAAGCGGCCTGCCACCTCTGCAGACGCGAAGCACGAATCTTTTGTGCCGAGCCGAGAACAAATCCTTGCATTCATCCAAGAAAATCCTGACCTTGCCGGCAAGCGTGAGATTGCCAAGGCGTTCAACCTGAAGGGCGAAGCGCGCATTGCCCTGAAGGACATCCTGCGCGATCTTGCCGATGACGGGCTCGTTGAGAAGCGCGCCAAGCGTCTGGCCCTGCCTGGCAGCCTTCCGAACGTGGCCGTGCTCGATATTACCGGGCGCGAGAGCGACGGCGGCCTCATTGCAAAGCCGGCTGAATGGGACCCCAACTATCACGATCGTCCGCCCGTGGTGTTCATTCGCCCTTCACGCAATCAGAAAGGTCCGGCACCGGGCGTCGGCGATCGCGTTCTTGCGCGCATCTTCCATGGTGCCGATGCATCGGGCCACGCTTATACCGCCCGGGTCATCAAGCGAATCGAACACCGCAAGGATGCTGTGCTCGGCGTCCTGCGCAAACTCGACAATGGCGAATGGCGCCTCGAACCAGTCGAACGGCGCCAGGTTGAGCTTTCCATCGATCCGGCCCAGCTCAACAATGCCAAGGCCAATGATCTTGTTGAAGTCGAAGTCGTGAAGGTCAGCCGATACGGGCTCGCATTGGGACGCATAACCCAGGTCGTCGGTTCAGTGGCCAGCGAAAAGGCGCTGTCGATGATAGCGATACACGAACACGAGATACCCCACGTTTTTCCTGATAGCGTCATAGCCGAAGCCGACAAGGCAAAACCAGCGACGATGGAACATCGAGAAGACTGGCGCGCCGTTCCCCTGGTGACGATCGACCCGGCCGACGCCAAGGACCACGACGACGCCGTCTATGCGGAGCCTGATACCGACGAGAAGAATCCGGATGGTCACATTGTCACCGTCGCAATAGCCGATGTTGCCGCCTATGTGACACCGGGCTCTGCACTCGACCGTGAGGCACTGAAGCGCGGCAACTCCGTCTATTTCCCCGACCGGGTCGTGCCGATGCTGCCAGAGCGCATCTCCAATGATCTCTGTTCGCTGAAGGAACTCGTCGACCGCCCTGCCCTGGCTGTCAGGATGATATTCGGCGCGCAAGGCAAGAAAATATCGCACAGCTTCCATAGAATTAGGATGCGCTCGCATGCGCGGCTCTCCTATCCGCAGGCTCAGGCGGCCATTGACGGATCGCCGGACGACAAGACCCTCCCCATACTCGACACCATCCTCAAGCCGCTTTGGGCCGCTTACGCGGCCCTAAAGCGCGGCCGGGACGCACGCGAGCCGCTCGAACTCGATCTTCCGGAAAAGAAGATCCTCCTCACCCCGGAGGGCAAGGTCGACAAGGTAGTTGTGCCGCCACGGCTCGACGCGCATAAGCTCATCGAAGAATTCATGATTCAGGCCAATGTGGCTGCTGCCGAAACGCTGGAGCGCAAGAAGCAGCCATTGATTTTCCGCATCCACGACGCGCCATCGCTGGCAAAGCAGGAAACCCTGCGGGAATTTCTGCGCACGCTCGATATTTCGCTGGCGCGCGGCGCCGAACTGCGTCCAAACCAGTTCAATGGAATTCTGAAACGAGTCGAAGGCAGCGAGAGCCAGGAACTTGTCAATCAGGTCGTACTCAGATCCCAATCGCAGGCCGAATACAATCCCGAGAACATCGGGCACTTCGGCCTGAACCTGCACCGCTATGCGCACTTTACCTCGCCGATCCGCCGCTACGCCGATTTGATCGTCCACCGCGCGTTGATTGCGGCACTTGGCCTTGGTTCCGGTGGCATTACGCCCAAGGAGGAGACTGACCTTGCGGAGATCGCCGCGCTTATTTCGACAGCAGAGCGGCGCGCCATGGCGGCCGAACGCGACACGGTCGATCGCCTCATAGCGCACTATTTGGCTGACAAGGTCGGCGCGAGTTTCGAAGGCCGCGTCCAGGGCGTAACCAAGTCGGGACTTTTCGTTACGCTTGCGACATATGGTGCCGATGGCTTTATTCCCATTTCAACTTTGGGTGATGATTACTATCTTTACGACGAAACTAACCATGCTCTCTCCGGCGAACGGAGTGGAAAAGGCTTCAGGCTTGGCGATGTTGTCGAAGTCCGACTGGTAGAGGCATTGCCCGTTGCGGGTGCATTGCGGTTCGAAATGCTCTCCGAGCCTCACCCCGTTCCGAGCGGGGTGCGCTCGCATCACAAGGCAAAGCGTTTCGTGCGCGGAAACCAGAAGCGCCCATCCACCATTTCGCGTGGAGGGCGAAGAGGCAGAGGATGACGACAATACAGACGTTTGGCGCTGGCACCGGCGAGACGCGCCCCCTTCGTGCCGTGGGACAGGCCACGTGGCGCGGCTTTCGCTGCCGCTGTCCGAATTGCGGCGAAGGCAAGCTTTTCCGTGCGTTCGTCAAGTCCGTCGACCATTGCGCGGTGTGCGGCGAAGATTATACCCATCAGCGCGCTGATGACTTTCCCGCCTATATCACCATCACGATTGTCGGGCATGTCGTCCTCGGCGGGTTCCTTGCCGTAGAAACCCTTTTCATCTTGTCCAATTGGGTGCATCTCGCAATCTGGGTGCCTTTGACGATCATCATGTCGATCGCCCTGCTGCAGCCGATTAAAGGTGCGATCATCGGCCTACAATGGGCGAACTATATGCATGGTTTCGGCGGCGAGACCGATGATCTGGAACCATCGGACCAGTGACCTCATGGCGGTGAACACCTCGAAGCAGGAAGCAAATGCTGCCGACAAGCAGCGTGCGGCCCGTATCCGGCCCCGCGATGCGGCGTCATTGTTGCTGATCGACAGGTCGGGTTCGGAACTGCGGATCCTCTTGGGCAAGCGCCACATGCGCCATGTTTTCATGCCCGGCAAATTCGTTTTCCCTGGCGGCCGTACGGAGGTTTTCGACGGGCGCGTGTCGGCATTTTCTGAACTTGCAGAAGCGGACCGGACCAAGCTCCTTGGTGGCATGGGCAGCCGGCCCAGCGTACAGCGCTGCCGGGCACTCGCCCTTGCAGCCATACGCGAGACCTACGAAGAGGCCGGGTTACTTCTTGGGCGTCGCCACGACGATCCTTCCCGCATCAAACATCCGGACTGGGCCGCGTTCTCCGAGCGCAGGATCGTTCCCGACCTTTCGATGCTACGCTATTTTGCGAGGGCGACGACGCCGCCCGGCGGCTCACGCCGCTTCGATACACGTTTCTTTCTCGCCTTTCGCGACGCCGTGGCCGAAATACTGCCCGAGGCAACTGGTCCTTCCCAGGAACTTGAGGAACTATGTTGGCTTCCCTTCGCGCAAGCGACGCGGCTCGATATTCCCGAGATCACCCGGTTAATTATCAGGGAGGCGGAGACCCTGCTCGGTTCGAACCCATCGCTGGCCCCGGGCAATCCCGTTATTCAATACCGCATGAAATATGGACGATTCGTCCGAGAGGTCTTTTGATTCATGGATTCTATGCAGACGGCTGAACAGGCGAAGGTTCAGACCCACTGGCGCGCACTCGTTGCCGCCATTGCGACCATCAGTGCTGTTGGTGTTGCCATCGGTCTCGGCATTCCGCTTCTCAGTGTCATTCTCGAAAGCCGCGGACATTCGGCAACGATGATCGGACTCAATGCGGCGGTCGCGGGCATTGCGTCCATTGTCGCAGCGCCTTTCGCCGCCCCCATCGCAGCGCGGTTGGGTGTCGTACCGACGCTGATCGCCATGCTGATCATCGGCGGCTTTTCCTTTGTCGGATTTCACTTCTTCACTGACTTCTGGATGTGGATGGTGCTGCGTGTCTTCCTGCACTTTGCCCTGACGATGCTGTTCATACTCTCCGAATATTGGATCAATGCGGCGGCCCCGCCCGAAAAGCGCGGCCTCGTTCTCGGCATCTACGCCACCGTTCTCTCGATGGGATTTGCGCTCGGCCCCTGGCTGTTTTCGCGCATTGGCAGCACCGGGATCATGCCCTTCGCGGTCGGATTCGGCATCATCCTGTTTGCAATTCTCCCCGTGCTACTTGCATGGAATGACAGCCCGGATTTCCACGAGGAGGAGCATGTCCCCTTTGCGCCATTCATTTGGGCGGTCCCGACCGCCACGGCGGCAGTTTTCGTATTTGGCGCCGTCGAGACCGGTGGATTTGCGCTCTTTCCAGTCTTCGGCTCGCGCATAGGCTATAGTGAGGCCAACGCCGCCCTGCTGCTGACGACAATCGGCCTCGGCAATGTTCTCTTGCAGATCCCCATCGGCCTGCTCAGCGATCATGTCAACGACCGTCGCAAAATCCTTCTTGGTTGCGCCCTCATCGGCCTTGCCGGCATGTGCCTGCTGCCGTTCATTTCGACCAACTGGTATCTCGTTGCCGCCTTGCTATTTGTCTGGGGCGGTGTAGTTGCGGGCCTCTATACGGTCGGACTGGCGCATCTTGGTTCGCAGCTGACGGGCCGCGAACTGGCTTCAGCGAATGCCGCATTCGTATTTTGCTATGCGGTCGGAATGCTGGTCGGCCCGCAAGCGGTTGGCGCAGGAATGGATGTTCTAGGCCCCAAAGGCTTTTCTGTCACCCTTGGCATCTTCTTCGCTGCCTACGCATTTCTTGTCGGGTCCAGGCTTCTGGTTCGCCGGGACTGATAAAGCGCCGGCGACCAAATCCTAACTCATTGCTTTGCTTCTTGGTTTCGGAACGCTGCCTCTCCGGCGTCTGAGACCTCGACCCATTTCTTGTCGGGTGCGGCGTCCGGAACGTAGCTGTCGTGCCAGTTCCACCACTTGTAGGTCGGCGTCTGAGGATAGCCCTCAGGCGAGTCTTCCCATACCTCCTGCCGGCCAAGCGGCGTGATGTCGAGGTAGTTCCAGGTACCGCCCATCTGCTCATCGCCGCGACTGTTGATGAAGTAGGTGCGGAAGATTTGGTCGCCATCACGATAGAACACGTTCGTGCCGTGCCATTCGTCCACGCCGAAATCAGCATCAAAGCCGTCCGTAATCGTCAACCACGGAATCATCTCCCACCCCATCCTCGACTTCAGCCGCGCGATGTCCGACTGGGGCGCACGAGAGACAAAGACGAGGGTTGTGTCACGCGCGTTCAGGTGAGCGACGTGGGCAACCTGGTCTGCCACCATAGAGCAGCCCCGGCAGGCATGATCGGGCCAGCCGAACACTCCTGGCTCGAAAAAGGCGCGATAGACGATTAGTTGCCGACGACCGTCGAACAGGTCGCGCATGCTGACCTTGCCGCTCGGTCCCTCAAAAACATAGTCCTTCGTAACGGCCATCCACGGCATTCTCCGGCGCTCGGCAGCGAGGGCGTCGCGTGCCCGGCTGTGCGCCTTTTCCTTCACAAGCAGCTGTTCGCGTGCTGTCTCCCACGCCTCGGGCGATACCACCGGTGGTTTGTGCATTTCAGTCTTCGCGCTGGTGCTTGCGTTTTCGGCTGATGAAGTCATGGCGTTTGAATCCTCCTGATTTGGCAGATGTCGCCCAGTCTGGCATCGGAAATCGGCTATGTGCGAGTAACAAAGGTGACGGTATTCCGATAAGATGGCTGGAACCTGCTCATGGCGTCGGACGGCATCCGTTATGCTGCAAGCTCAAAAGCAGGCGCCTAGGTTCCGGAAACCAATAACAGCCTCTCATGCCGCCAACCCTAGTTTGCCCTTTACTAAATCATATAGACGACGTCGTGATGGAG
>NZ_JBBNAM010000141.1:0-8270 GCF_037994425.1 Phyllobacterium sp. | reverse complement strand
TTCACCAGCTTCACCGCTTCAAGCTTGTATTCGCGGCTGAACTTTCGTCTTTGCATTCATACTCTCCGGTTTCATGCAGAACACCTTAACTCAGTGTCTATGAAACCGGCAGCAGGCCATTCCTCGGAAAATCGCGGAGAGGTGAGGATGGCGCTATAATGTGCGCCACCATCAGCATGCCCGCCACCTCCACGATCCTGCGAAACTCATCGATAGAGTGGGATGAGAACCGATAGTGCAGCAAGACGCCCGTTACGGGGACAAAGTTTCTCGTCGACGGGGCCGGCCCATGAATGCTCCCCAGCCGGTAGCTAGTTGCATCATCGACCCAAAGCAGTGGAAACTTCGACAGACGCATGTCGCGCCCGAACAGCCGCTGCCGCGGACCACCGCGAAGTGCGCTTCCGTATCGTTCCTGCTTGACCGTATAGCCATCCCCATCGAAGTGGGATGAAACTTCGAACGGCCAACTGGTGCCGTCGTCGACAAAAACGCCGCTGCTGAGCGGCCCGGGCGGATAGATGTCAATCATGGGGCAATGAGCCCGCGATATGCCGGCCCGCTCCAGATCGGCTATGAAACCCCGGATCGAGCGGGTCTCGGAGCCCGGAAAGATTAGGAATTCGTCAGCATCGAGAGATAGATACCAGCGATTGCGGCCATACATATCGAAGAAGGCATCTCGCCAGTCCTTTCCTCGATCCGTGTCCTTGTACTCGAAGTGCGATGTGAAGAGATCAACGTCCGGTAGATTGGACAGCGCTGCAGTCGTGCCATCGACGGAGCGATCATCGATGATGATGAAACGTGTGACGCCGAGTGAGCGGTAGTAGCGCAAGAGGGCGTTCCTCACAACGCAGATCGCCGGAATATCGTCCTTCGAAAGGGGCGTGTGGTTGCCCGAATGCCTCCGAAGCCTGGGGTCGTTCGAGCGAGGCACGAATCTCGATTTTGCGTGCCGATAGTGCGATTTCAGCTTCCGGACGATAGGAATGCGCGCCTGTTGGCGCCAATCGGCATTATCTTCAACAGGGTATTTCAAAACCATGCTCGCCCCGATCATTTGCCCTGCTTCATTAGGGCCGAGGAAGGAAATTGCAACCCAAATTATTTGGGGCTGCAGCCCATGAGAGCCGCCATGCTGCAGCGGGAGCATGGCGAACCGCCTACAGTTCTTGCCGGCCGGCTCATCCGAGTATCAGCCAAAGCGGTAAAGCTTACCCATCGGCGCTAATCCGCAAATACGCCAAGTTTTACAATTAACCGATAGCTTTGGGTCGAAAGAAACCGGTTTCACTTAGTGAAATGAATATTTGCGGTTGTAGTATTCTTGTCATATAAACCGGACATTGTCGGGTATAGCCGAACTTGCTCTCATCGGAGCCCAACGGGTACTCTTTCTGGGCGAACATATTGGTAAATCAGGGCAGTTAGGCCGGATTCGTGAGAAAAATTGCAACAATATCAGGAAACGTTAATTCCTATTTATTAGACTTTTGTCGTAGACTCCCTATAGTGAACTACTACAAGCTATAGTAGAGTTAGCCTACAAGAAGCATGGCAACAATCGCGACACAGGGCAACGGCATATAGAAAATCAAATAAAATCTGGGGTTTAGGCGAGAATGAAGCTGACGGTTTTTGGAGAGGCGACTGTTAGTCTGGGCGGCCAGCCTGTGCCGCGCGTACCCGCAAATTTCCTTCGCCTCGTCGTCTATCTGTTGTTCGTCAACGCCAGCCATTCAGTTTCGCGCGGCAAGCTATCGCAGGTGCTATGGTCCGACACCGACCAGGCCCATGCCTCGATGAATTTGAGGCAGAGTCTCGCGCGCATCCGCAAGTTCCAGGAACAGTACGGACTGAACCTTATTCAGGGCGATGCAACCTACGTCTATCTCAACCTGTCCCAGGTGAAGGCCGAGTTGTTGAGCATCGACCTTCTTGACTACATCAATTTCGCGCGCCGGGGCGATATCGAATCCGTGCTTGGCCTGTGCGAGATCTACAAGGGCGACCTGCTAGCGCCCAACGAACCGCAGAACTCCGATTTCGACGAATGGCTGGACATCGAGCGGGTGCGCCTGCGCGACGACATGATCACCATGCTGCTCGGCATGGTCAACCAGCCGACCGGCGTCAGCATCGATGAAAAGAGGCAATGCGCCCGCAAGCTCATCGAGATCGATCCCTACCAGGAAGTCGGTTATCGCACCTTGATGCAGACCGCCTCGCAGCTCGGCCTCATCGCCAAGGTGGAGCGCACGTTCCGTGAATGCACCAAGCGCCTGCGCGACGATCTCGACGTGGATCCGGAAGAGGAAACCGTCGAATTATACCAGCAGCTCCTCCCCAAGCTTTCGCCCGCAACCACCCGTGGGCTGATCCTGCCGCATGTGGTCCCTGCCGCGACCCAGGGCAACGGCATCGAGATCCAAACGCCGCGCGCGATCCAGGCCAAGCATCAGATCGAGCAGAACAGGCAGGTGGGCCTGCCGCGCCTGATGGTGCTCTACATGCACCACAACGCCGCCGATCCGATGGAGCAGCTTGCGGCGTCGCTGGTCGATGACATCACCATTGGCCTTTGCCGGCTGCGAACGCTCTCCGTGCTAGCGCCATATACCTCGGCGCGGGTGGTCACCGAATCGCCGATCGAAAGTTTCGACGGTCTGCATGAGCAATTCGGCGTCAACTATGTTGTCGACAGCAAGATCACGCGGCGCGATGGCTTCTGCTTCCTCTCGGTCAAGCTGGTCGATGTGGCGACACAGGAAATCGTCTGGGCCGAGAAGCAGAAGTTCGATTATGTCTTGCCCGAGCAGCAATACCGCCAGCTTTCGATCCGTATCATCCTCTCTGTCGTCTCGGTCATCGAGAAGTCGGAACTCGACCGCTACAACCGCCTGTTCCAGGATCCGAATGCCTATTACTGGTATTTGGTCGGCAAGCGGGATTTTGAGAAGCTCGATATTTCAAAGCTGCGCCAAGCGCGGCAGTCGTTCAAGAATGCCCTCACGGCCTCGGCGGATTTCGTGCCGGCGTTGAGCGGCATCGCCCGCACCATGCAACGCGAATGGCTGGTGCTGGCACGCAGCGACAAGGATATCCTTCTCGAAGGCGAGCAGGTGGCAAAGCGCGCCGCGCCTGCCGATCCCGATGATGAGAGGCCTCTGCGCGAACTTGGTACAATCAGCATGTATCTCGGCAAGTTCGATGAGAGCCTGGAATATTTCGACCAGGGCTCAACCCTGAATCCCCAGCACGCTGACCTTCTTGCCGACTACGCGGATGCGCTCACGCACTATGGAGCGCTCGAAGAAGCGTTGGAAAAAATACGGCAGGCGCTCGCTCATAATCCGTTGGCTCCAGACTATTACTACTGGGTAGGAGGCGGTGCTTTGCATAACCTGGAACGGCATTCGGAAGCTATCGAGCTGCTGCAGCAGATGAAGAACCCGCGGGCCGCTGCTCGGTTGATCGCAGCCTGCTGGGCTATGCTTGGCGAGCGCGAAAAAGCGGAAGAATATAGAGCGTATGCACTTGAGGACAATCCTAATTTTAGGATTGATGACTGGATCAAAGGATTAGGCGTCAGGTTACCCGAGCAGCGCCAGCGATATGAAGCATCTCTGCGACAAGCAGGCTTCCAATAGTCCATATCTCCAAACTACCAGCAACAGAAGGATCTCAGCATGGCGAAGTATTTCATTATCGGCGAGACTGGAAGCGACGACTTGTGGCTCGTTGATGTGGACAACAAGCGTGTAGAACCACTAACCCGGACCACTCTCGCAAGTTCGCAAGCCGCCGATGCTGATCTGATTCAGATTGTGAGCAAGGCACGCAAAAATGGAATTGCGACGATCAAAGGCGTCGACGTAGCAATTGCAACCAGCAGTCGTTCCGATATTGAGGCTCAGATGTTCTCAGGGGATCCAGTGGAGTAAAAAGCAAAAAAATAGTTTCCGAAATTGTAGACGAGCCAATAGTTCTTCTTGATCTGTTTCAGAATCGTCATGCCTTTGCCATGTGGGCTCTCCTTCATAGAAAGGTTATTCGCATGGCAAAGTTTTATATCGTGGACGACGTGGACACCAACAAGCTCTGGCTTGTAAATATGGAAACACGGAGTGCTGAGTGTCTTGATCGTGATTTGATCGGTTCGCTGGGATTGGCCGGTCAGGAGTTTCTTTCTTCAATAGGCGGCTTGTTGAACGACGGCATTGCTGCAAGCGACGGCCGCAGCGATGCGTCCGATCGCGCCTTTTCGTTCGACGGCCGCAGCGATGCGTCTGATCGCGCCTTTTCGTTCGACGGCCGCAGCGATGCGTCCGAGCGTGCCTTCTCCTTCGACAGCGGTTCCACTTCGTCGGACCGTTCTTACTCAGCAAATCCAGCAGGGTTGAACTGACGAAAAAGGCTTTCGGAGTTAGTTTGTGTTGAATACGTAATATGCGGCCAGATGGAGTTGCAATGAAACCATTGGCCGGTGTTCCGGACCGGCTGGCGATTGATGAAGCAAGGCTTCGCATCGCCTTCCGTACCGGCGAGCCATCCTCGACGCGCCTGATCGATGCGGATGCAACGGTAAACCGTTTGCGTCCGCATTTTCATGCGCTCGGTATTGTGCGCATGGCCGAAGTCACCGGCCTCGATCGCATTGGCATTCCCGTCTGGATGGCCGTGAGGCCCAATAGCCGCACTCTCGCCGTCAGCCAGGGTAAGGGCATCACCGCCGCCCACGCCCGCGCCTCGGCGGTCATGGAGGCGGCGGAAATCGCCATAGCCGAAAATATTCCGGTGGCTTCCTTGGCCGCGAGCCGGCGCGCCCTGCGCGACGCCGGTCATGAGGTCTTTGACGGGCGCATGCTTTTGATGCGCGGCGCAGACGAGGCCGGCCCCGACGAGATCGATCATTGGCTCGAAGGCTACGATCTCTTGAAAGACAAGCCCGTCTTCGTGCCGCGCGAACTGGTGGCGCTCGATTTCACGTCGGAGCGGCAATCCTTTCACTATTGCCAGTCAACCGATGGTCTTGCCTCCGGCAACTGCCTGCTTGAGGCGGTCATTCACGGGCTCTGCGAGCGCGTGGAGCGCGATGCCACCGAACTCTGGCGCTTCCAGCGCGACGCCGGCGTTCATGCGCGCTGCGTCGATCCCGCGGTCTTTGCCGATACCGGCATCGACTGGATGGCGGAGCGCATCGCGGCGGCAAATTTCGTCCTGCGGCTCTTCAACATGACCTCGGATATCGGCCTGCCGGTATTCATGGCGACCATCAGCCCCGCTACGCAGCACGGCACCTATCTGCATTTCGACCTTGCCGCCGGCTACGGCTGCCATTTGTCGCCGCGCGTTGCGGCCATGCGCGCTATTACCGAGGCGGCGCAGACGCGCATCACCAATATTTCCGGCGCGCGCGACGATTTCGACCCGTCGGAGTATCACCAGCGCCTCGCACCTGACCTTGCGGTCTATATCCATGCGACGCCCCTGGACCATTGGCGCTTCGAGGAGCCGGAGCCCCATGCGCGGGCCAGCCTCGAAACCTACCTCGCGCCGCTGCGGCAGCGCGGCATCGGCAGCGTCGTCGCTGTGCCGCTCGGCGGCGAGGCCTATGGCATGTCGGTCTGCCGCGTGCTCGTCAATGAGCTCGAAAGCCCTTCGGGCACGCGCAAGCATCGTTTCGGCGGCCGCGCCCTCAACGCCATGCTGCGGCAATAGGAGGGGCGATGAAAATTCTCTTTGCAGGTCCGAGTCTTTCCGGCACCGATTTCGTGCCGCTGAAGGGCGGCGAGGATCGCGTCCTCCCGGAATATGGACTGACCTGCCGCGGCCCGGCAAAATGCGGCGACATCACCCATGCGGTCGATCAGGGCTATCGGGTGATCGCGCTGGTCGACGGCCGCTTTGAGGACGTGGCAGCCGTCTGGCACAAGGAAATCCTGCATGCCCTCTCGGCCGGCGCGACAGTCTACGGCGCGGCGAGCATGGGAGCGCTGCGGGCCGCCGAGTGCCATCCCTTCGGCATGATCGGCATCGGCCATGTGTTCGAGCGTTATGCCTTCGGCGGCCTCGAGGATGATGCGGCGGTGGCGCAGGTGCATGCGCCGGCCGAATTCGGCTATCTCGCCTTCAGCGAGGCCATGGTCACCATCGATGCCACGCTGGATACCGCGCTGGCCGCAGGCACGATCAGGCAAGACGAGCATGAACTCATCCGTTCCAAGGCCGATGCGGTGTTCTTCAAAGAGCGCACCTGGCGGCGCATCTTCGACGTCATTGCTGCCGACATCGACAATGCGGTGGACCGGCTGAAGCCCCATATCCGCAACATCAAGCGCGAGGACGCCGAAGCGCTGCTCGACATCCTCCTTGAGCGCAAGATTTCAACGGGGGGAAACATTGCCTCCGAATTTGCCGGCTGGCAGTTCAACCAGACCACGCAGTGGCGGAAGCTTCGCAACATCTCCTAATTTCCCGGGACGTCGATTGGCGCAAAGGTATCCTGCAGACGCGTCCAATACGAATGAATTCGGTCTAATTGCGCCTAGACCCAATTAATTATGCGAATCTTCGACTTTAGTCGCAAAAACGCGGTTTGAGTCACGCTTGCGTAACGGGGGGCTACATAATCTCAACCCGTGGTCGCAAGTTTAACGCATGAAAACAAAACAAAAAAGCATTCAAGCGTGTGTGGGAGCAAGCGGGCAGTCAGTGGGGGACCTACGCCGGAATTCTATAGTACGTTAGTCAGAATTTCGGCGTAGCACTACACTCACAAATCTTAATCAATTCGATTCCATCTCAATCCCGACAGCCATGACCGGATGTTACCCGCACCCGCCGCCTCGGTGTGCGGCAAATGTTTCGGCGGTGGGCAGAATTTGCCTATTTCGACTGTTCATCCTCGTCGCCGGCGGCTAGCCATTGCACGAGAATTGCCACGGACATCGGCCCGAGGTTCGGGATAAGGGTCAGATCCAGTTGTCGCGCCCAGGCGCGCTCCGGCTCCCAGTCGGGAGGCATGTTCCATGGCGTTCCGCCATATTCGATCCAAAGCGCATTGACGATCCGTGAATGCACGGTCTTGGAGGGGCAGAAGTTTTGCAGGCGGTTACTCATGGATACCCTTGGCAAAATGTTGCGTGAGATTGAATTTCCTGTTCACTCGGTGGGCTTCAAACCCGGTCGACATTCGCCGCGGAACGGGAAGTGCAACGACTGAACGCGATGTCACGCATGGCCGGACATATGCCGGCCAGTACCACCAAGGACCCGTCAGCGAGTCCCGCAATCGATGCGATAGCGCGCCGCGTCACATTCGTGATAGCCTGGCGTCGTACCGTCGTCTTTTTCGGCCGCTGTTTCTTCAGCGGTTCTGGCATGTATGTCACGTTTCAGGCCCCCCAAATGACCTTATTCTTCACTGCGTCTTCCCCCACGGAGGCGCAGACCCTTGCCTTATCCGCAGATTTCGGCGGTGGCTCTCATCTCCTCTTCCACAAGAAGAAATGATTTAGATATTCCGTGTACAAATCAGGAGAATTGTCGGATTTATATTTGAAGACTTATGTTTTATTCTTATTTCTGCATAACTTCCTCAATCATTGTACCAGAAACAGGGTATAGTATATTGTTATTTCGTCAATAATTAATAATGATTAACGATGCCAGAAACGCCATAGCAATAACTACTAGAAATGATGCAAAGTTGAGTTTCCATGCCATGTCGGCGACATGCATTTGGTGCCGAGTCCACCACGGCGAATGATTGGCGCATGGCGTTGCCGCGTTTCATACCGGTATCTTGTTTAACTTGATGAATGCCCATATGTCCCGGTTGACTTCGATGATAGCGTCGATCGTTGCCTGGATGCGCTGAAGCTCCTGATCGTCGAGGGCTTCGACTTTGCCGTACT
Organism: Phyllobacterium sp.; assembly: GCF_037994425.1. NCBI lineage: Bacteria > Pseudomonadati > Pseudomonadota > Alphaproteobacteria > Hyphomicrobiales > Phyllobacteriaceae > Phyllobacterium > Phyllobacterium sp. The sequence goes on along the minus strand of NZ_JBBNAM010000141.1, from coordinate 348 downwards.
TCAGATTGTCGTCCATATCGACGATGCGCATCAGCTGCGTCGACGTCAGCACGCCGCCTTCGTCGAATGAATAGATGCAGTGATTGTATTTGTTGCGCAGTCGCTGTTCGCGCGACATCCGGCCGGTGATCTCAAGCACCGCGACCTTGGTTTCCGGCGGCGTCGAACTGATCTTCGCCAACCGCTCGATAAGATCGATGCGGGCGCGAGTCGTGTTCAAAGTCAGGAAGATGACAGTCGCAGCTTCCTTGTTCGTGTCCAGCAGGTGGGCAATCAGGTAGATGAACAGGCTTTCGGTGTTCGTCCACGTATAGTTCAGTTTGCCCACCAGCATCAGTACATCGTTGA
>NZ_JBBNAM010000140.1:0-2974 GCF_037994425.1 Phyllobacterium sp. | reverse complement strand
GCATGTGCGCCACCCGCGTGACGATGTCGGTGCCCATCTCGCCCGAACCGATCAGCCCGATCCGGATCGGACGCCCGGCATCCGCCCGCGCCTGCATGTCACGCGCCAGTCCCGTCAGTGCAACATTGCTCGCCATAATGCCTCCCTCAGTGGCTTCGCGAGGTTGTGCAAAGCCTTTCGTATTACATCCATCGAATATTGAACATTTGTATTTTAGTCAAGACCTATGTGCATTATAAGAGTGGTAATGATCGACAGATAGGACCGTCTGAAATGACGCGCAAAGAGGATGGAAATGCCGCAGAACCGATTCGAACTGGTGATTTTTGATTGCGATGGCGTGCTTGTGGACAGCGAACCGCTCGCAGCGCTCGCCTATCACAATATCTATGCCCAACAGGGCTTGGCGCTGCCGGACGGCACCATCGCGCAGTGCATCGGCTTGAAGCAAGCTGATATCATAGCCCGGATCGCTGAATTGACCGGTCTAGAACTCGCTGACGGAGCGGAAACGGGCCTCTGGCCCGAAACGAAGCGCGTCTTCGCAGATTCTCTGCAGCCAACACCGGGAATCGCGTCATTGCTGGAAAAGCTTGAAACGCCACACTGCGTTGCGTCGGGCTCATCGCTCGAACGTATTCAGTTCAGCCTGGAAATCACCGGCCTCGCGCGCTATTTCGGCGACGCGATCTTCAGTTCATTCATGGTGAAGCGCGGTAAGCCCGCTCCCGATCTATTCTTCCATGCCGCAGCGCAGATGCAGACCGATCCCGCAAAATGCGTGGTGATCGAAGATTCGCCCTTCGGCATCGAAGGCGCAGTGGCAGCCGGCATGACCGCACTCGGTTATACGGGCGGCACACACACCCACGATGATCACGCCCCCGCTCTCTTGGCAAAGGGCGCTGCGGCCGTGTTTTCCGACTGGAGCAATTTAAGCCAGTGGATCGCTAGTCGTTGAATCTGCGGCCTTCGCGTTCGGGATCGCGCGCGATTTCGAGCTCCTCCTCATCGTCAGGCAGCGCTTCGTCGCTGTTCTGATAGGGATTGTCGTCGTCTTCCTCGGAGACGTCGGCCGCGTCCTCCGGCTCGACTTGCCGTTCGCCGCGAATGGCAAGCTCATCATCCGCGATGACATCATCGTCGACGATTTCATCGCGGTCGAATGACTGCGGTCCGGGTGTTTCAGTCTCTGGTGATTCGTTCCTGCGCGGCGCCGGCCTTGGTCCTGTCTCGATCATCGTCAACTCCTTCGATATTTGCTTGGTAACGCGCAGCAGTTCGTTTGGATGCACAAAACCTATCGCGTTCAAAAGTTTTGCCATTTGCCCTAATCCACCCATAATCACCTGCGACGCAGCATCGTCACTTCATCTGGGGAGTTATCCATGACATCGAAAATCCTGACGCTGGCATTTGCTGTAACGACAATGGTGGCAGTGCCTTTGGCGGCGCACGCCGAGGACGCACCACGCCCGCGCATCACGGTCACCGGTGAAGGCGAAGCCGCTGCCGCGCCCGACACAGCGATTCTTTCGCTGGTGGTGATGCAGGAAAAACCGACGGCCCGCGAGGCGCTGACAGCCAACAATGAAGCCATGGCCAAGGTCCTCGACGCCATGAAAAAGGCCGGCATTGCGGAACGCGACCTGCAGACCTCCGGCTTCAGCATCGACCCGCGCTATGTCTACCCGGAAAACAAGGACAATACCCAGCCGCCCAAAGCGCCGACAATCGTGGGTTATGCGGTGTCGAATTCCCTGACAGTACGCGTGCGCGACGTTACGAAGGTTGGCGAAATCATCGACCAGTCGGTTACGCTCGGCGTCAATCAGGGCGGAAACATCACGTTTACCAACGACAAGCCGGAAACGATTCTCGAACAAGCGCGCAGGAATGCCGTCGCCAATGCTGTCGCCAGAGCGAAGACTCTGACTGACGCGGCGGGCGTCGGTCTCGGACGGGTCATCGAGATCAACGAACAGAGTTTCAGTCCGCGTCCGGTTGCAATGGCAGCGCGCGGCAAGATGATGGCGATGGATGCCGCCGCTCCGGTTCCCGTCGCGGCTGGCGAGAACACCTATAATGTCAATGTGAACATGACGTTCGAGCTCAAAAACTGATTCGAAGCATTCGACCGACAATGAAAGAAGGGTGCCGATCGGCACCCTTTTTGCTATCCGGTCTTTACCGGATGATCGGGCAGCCCGGAGAACGGGCAAAGACCACGGCGGTGCGGTAACCACGCTTCCAGCCGGCGACGCGAACGACGTTGCGGTTGACGACAACTCGCGTGTTGTAGAGGCCCATGCGGCTTGCCTTGCTTGCTGCCTGGCCCGGCGTACAAGCGGGAACCGGACGATAGGGCGGACGGTAATACTCGCGACGATAATAATCGACCTGGACCAATGGCGAAGCGCCATCCATCATTGGTGTGGCCGCGACCGGCGCAGCTGAAGCGGCGTTCACGCCGAGAATTGAACCAAGACCGATCGTAGCGGTAACAACCAACGTTTTGAATGAAAGAGCCATTTGGCGTTCTCCTGTTTCTGTGTCCGGGATGGGGGAATATCCAGGCATACTGGAATCCGGACAGGAGCGCTTTGTTCCACAATCGATCTGAACAATTCCTCAACGAGGCATTCACATTCGGTTTATCTCAGTCCGATGCTTCGAGCGTCATCATGTGATCGAAATAATCCTCGTCGCTCTTCATCTCGTGGTCATAGGCAGTGACTTTGCCGCGTACGGAAATGCCGGCCTCGTGGACGGTTTCCGCACTTCCAGATATCAGCGGATGCCACCAGTAAAGATCACGGCCCTCGTCGATCAGGCGATAGCCGCATGTTTCAGGCAGCCAATCGACGGTGCGGACGATCTCGGGAGTCAAGAACACGCAATCGGGCACCTTCGCCTTGCGGTGTACATAGTCCGAGCATTGGCAGGTACCGGCATCGAGAAGGGTGCAGGCAAC
>NZ_JBBNAM010000139.1:0-14907 GCF_037994425.1 Phyllobacterium sp. | reverse complement strand
GCGCAACCACGTCGGGTCTCAAAAGCGATGTTACCATCCGCTGGGCCCAGGAGATGGACGAAACCGATAACCAGTTTACCTGGGCTCAGTGGGCGCCGGCCGACTATGTGACAGCCTATCGACGTATGGTGACGGTATGCCGCGAGAATAATAAGTCGGCGAAATACATGTGGTCTCCGAAAGGTCAGCCCAGCCTGGCTGCCTTCTATCCTGGCGACGATGTTGTGGATGTCGTTGGGCTTTCTGTTTTTGCCCTGCAGCAATATGACACAGATCATTTCGGCAAGGAGCAGACATTTGCCCAGTCGTTCGCGCCCAAATACCAATTGGTCAAGGCATTCGGCAAGCCGGTCGTTGTTGCTGAGCTTGGCTACGAAGGCGATACTGAATACGTTCGCAACTGGGCCGAAAACGCCGCCAAGCATTATCCGGAATTTCCGGCCCTGACAGCCGTTGTCTATTTCAACGATAAGGAAGTTTATCCTTGGCCCCGCCCATATGGTCTCCCAGATTGGCGAGTCGTAAAAGACGCGACAAACTGAACGGGATTCACCCATAGCTCCATTGGAGGAACCGATGAAAATATTCCGAGCGCTATCGTTACTGTCCATCCTTGCGGTGGTGACCACATTTGCCTTTGAGGCTTCTGCTGCCCAAAGCAAAGCTGCGCAGCCTTTGGCGGCCTCTGTACCGCTGACCAGTCAAGAGCTATACAAGCTTTACGGCAATCGATCCTGGATATGGAAAGCGGGCGCCGGTTATTTTGCCGTCAAGCAGCGCGCGTTCACAGCCTGGTCGGCGGACGGAGGCGGTTCATATGGTCTTGGGCATTGGTTTATCACCGAGCCGGGGAAAGTTTGCTTCAAGGCAGTCTGGTATGCAAAGTCGGGCGATGCGCCCGCACTGACCTGTTTCAGCCATCGCAAACGGGGCAATGTGACTTACCAGAAACGCGAGCCAGGTGGGAATTGGTATCCGTTCAAATCCACGCCCGCACGCAAGGATGACGAATATAACAAGTTTCGGTCAGGCGATTATGTTGCGTCCGGATTGAAGCGGATGCGCGCAAAAATATCGCGCAAGTAAGCAGATCGACCGTACCAGCGGCCGCATTTGCCATAGACACTCACGAAACGCCAGGTCACGTGCCTGGCGATTCGTCATTGCACGCTGTTATTCGGCGACCTCATGGCTGCGCCGGAAACTTATCGGGCGAAGCAGGTAGACGTGCGCCCAAAGCCGCTTGGCGTACAGACATAGGGTGCGCGACCGAAATAGGACGCTTTCACAGCCGCCGCGGTGTTGCCGTTGTTGATGACTTTTCTTTTTATGATGCTTGTTTTGCCGGAGGCGGAATAGGCAAACTTTACCGAGTTCGATTGCACTTCGGACGCTCTGGCCGTATTCATAGCGCACAGCGAAATGGCCATTATCGAAGCAATCACGAGGATGCTTCTGGGCGAAAGTGGAGAATTGACTGGATTAATATTAATCTGAGTTAATTCTGTATCTGTAAATACTTTATTGACACTGCACATATTGAAGCACTCCCCGTATTTGTTACGTTAATGCTTAGCATGCGATCCATTGCGGGCGGTTTAAGCGAATAGATACAATTAGAAACAACCTAAAGATTTAGCAGCGGTATTGTATGTCCAAGGCTCGCGCTTTTTATTCGTGGCCGCTACAGGAGCCGATCGCGGGCTTTTAAAGCGGAGCTTTGACGGATTTTGGCGATAATATCTTAGTCCTGAAGGCGCTGTCGAAACAAGGGAGGGAAATGGGACCGACGCAGATTGCGAATGTCATGGCGGGCTTGCGGTAAAAGCTGTTTTGTCAATCGAGCGTTGCGTCGATCTCGCATTGCAACTGGGTCAATCTCACCCATGTTGCACGGCAGCAAGGCGTTGCACCGTTTGTTGATAGGCTACCAGTTGATGATTACGATGATGAGGCCGATTACGGCGGTAAAGGTAAAGACCCCTGCGAATATCAAGTCGAACATGGTCTGCTATCAGGTACGGGTGGCGCGGCTGTGGATGGGCTGTATCGGCGTTGAGCCTTTGCGCAGATTAGGCCGGCGCAAGGCCTGGAGTCGTCGGCGACATAGCACAGCTTCAGCTTTGGTAGTTGTTTGCAGCTGCCAAATACTTGCTCTTACCGGCCAAAGCTGAAACTGTTGCTATGGCGTCGGCGGCAACGCATGGCGGAAAATGTCCTTGTTTTTTAAGCATTCAGCGTGTCGTAGCGCGGGCAATCAGTGCGCGTACCGCGTCGCAGGTCTTCGGCCCCGCCCTCGAAACCTCAAGCAGGATGTCGATGGCGGCGTCTCTGCCGACCAGCGGGTGCGGGGCAACCGGATATTGCCGGCCGGGATCGAGAAAAAACATCGCCCGGCCCCAGGCGGCGTCAAATTCATCGCCGAGTTTGACATCATCGTCGCCAAGCAGCATCTCGATGATGGCGATGCTGATGGCTGATGGTGATTTGTCGTTCATGGCGGGACTTCTTTCGGGTCTGATGGCTATGGCAGCATTTGAACATGACGGCGTTCGGCCTTTTTCCGTTCCCAAAGGGTGTTTCGACGCCCAGGATCAATTGGCAGCGAAGGGTTGCTCACCCCATGTTGAAGGGCTCACGCGCGCAGTGCTTTTTGGGTGGATGGACCAGCGTTCTGCCGTTACGACAACCGGCACCGCAGACGGGAGCTCCCCTCCTACCCTGGTCGCAGTGCCGGGCTTTGACAGGCCCAGTCAGGGTCCGTCTCGGCGGAGCTTTTGTAGCGGAGGGATCAGCAAATATCTCACTCAGTCCTGACAAAAGATTGCGCTAAGCTGCCATAATGCTCATAGTGCGCGCACTGCCCGGTTGCATGGTTCGGCAGTCCGCGGCCTTAGAATTCTTAGGAGACCAAGGGCGGTGCCAACGTCAATAGGCTTGGCTGTTCACCTGGCGCTTTCAGAGCTTCAACGCCGCGGCGTTGACCCAGCTCCCTTTCTTGTGCGCGCCGGCTTGTCTGAGGCTGCGCTTGCCAGCAACAAACGGGTCAAGGTCAGAGCGGCGATCGAGTTTCTGGAGCGCGTTGCGCGGGCCCTCGAGGACGACTGGCTCGGGCTTACGCTTGCAGCCGATTTCGACCTGCGCGAACTCGGCATGCTTTATTATGTGGCTGCGTCATCGGCGCGATTTGGCGACGCACTCAAGCGCCTCGATCGGTACGAGCGCATTGCCAATGAAGCGCTGGATCTGCGGATCGTCAAAGGTTCGGGCGGCCGTGTCGGACTTTTTTACAATGGAGTGCCCCGCCACATCGACCGGCATCTAATGGAGGCCTTTGCGGTCGCGCTGGTACGGCTTTGCCGCCAGCTTGTCGGAAAGAGGGTCGTGCCGCTTTCGGCACGATTCATGCACCATCGTGCAGATGGCCGAAAAATCCAGCAGTTTCTCGGCTGCGAGGTCAGCTTTGACGCCCATGTCGACGAGATAAGTTTCGACGCTCGCGTGATGGACCTGCCTCTGGTTGGCTATGACCCCTATCTCAACGATCTGATGGTCAAGAGTTGTGATGATGCGCTCGCGGCACGCACACCCGGTACCAGTCCGTTCCAGACAGAGGTCGAGAACACGATCACGCCGCTTCTGCCGCACGGTGAAGCGCAGGCAAAGACGGTGGCTGAGAAGCTGAATCTCAGCGAGAGGACGTTCGCGCGGCGGCTGGCAGCCGAGGGATTGAGCTTTGGAGAAATCCTCGACCGGATGCGACGCGATCTCGCCATACGCTATCTTGAACAAAATCTTCGAGCTTCGGACATCACATGGCGACTTGGTTTCCAGCAGCCGAGCGCGTTCAGCCATGCATGCCGACGCTGGACCGGCAAGAGCCCCTCGGAGTTTCGGCGCTCTTGCGTGATAAGCGCGGGTCCAGCTTAAGCTGTCACCGCTAGAGCCGGCCTTTGAACCTAAACGATTCGATTGTGCTGTATGCGCAAGCGTGGCGTGCGTCCATCCGGCTCCCTATCGGCCGCATGGACTGGACGGCAAGGAGAGACGGAATGCACCGGGTCACACTTGCGACATTGAGCGACAGGCTTGCTTTCGACAGAAGGACGCTGGCCGCGACGATGTCATTCAGAACTTTAATCCCGACGAAGGACACGGTCTGTAAGAAGCACAGTCATGCAGACCTACTGATTTATACTATGTGATCTCAAGACAAACCGGGATACACCGTCGCTTCGCGTTGATGACCATCAAAATAAAGGTGGCGCTTAGTCTTTGGGAGCCGCCATGAACGAAGAGTCTTTCCGTCGCGCAGCTCCAACCAGAAAGGTTCTGATAAGCAACGCAACTCGCCACCTCGTCTCACGAAATGCCTTGCCTCTGGATGATTTATAAGACGATGACAAGGATATCAGTTCGGACTCATATGCCTGTTCGTTGAACGCTGCATAGACAAATCATTTGGCCCCGGCCTATCGCGGGCACGGCAACATTCGGCATATTTCAAGCAGATGATCCCGCCGTAGCGGGCTTGGCCTAGATGTTCCGCCAAATGCTGAGGAAGTGCGATATCGGAATCGCCACCACCTCAAATCCCACCTAACATGGAATCGGCGGTGCTGACGAACTCCATGAAGGTTGCCATCGTGAATATAACTATCCAAAGTTTCTTCATGAAGCCCAACTCGATCAGTTGCTCGGGTCCAGCGTAGGCTGCCGATCGATGACCATCATGGAGCTGAAGCTCAGGGGATTGGGCAAGGACTTTGGCGATAACCTGGTATTCGGCTGCGTTGGAGAAATACTGGCAGTCAGCGACTGCTGTGTCGACTTTTTGTCTAAGATCGGAAAAAAATTTAAAGTGCAATAGAACACCGTATATTGGGCCAAAATTGCGTTTAAACGGGCGCGGCTTGTGTATTCCCCTCGACAAAGAACTTTCGGAATCCCAAAAGGTCAGCGGATATTTTATAAGCTGATTTGACAGGCCGAACTTTCGTCCACGCAAGCCTCCCTTTATCGACCACCCCGAGCTCCCTTGTCCTATAACATATCCGGTGGCGTCGAATTGGTTTGCAATCCTGGCCCGTGTGGACAGAAGGCATGGGACTGAAGTGGCTGCAGGATCGGGTTGACAGTCTCGGCGGCTCATTTCGGGTCTCTCTGGGCCGGGAGGGCACCAACTGGATGCCAATGTGTCACTCTATATTGATGGTTAGCCGGGTAAGATGACTCCTCAGACCGTTACGACGATCTTGCCGTATTGTTCGTTGGATTCAAGAAATCGGTGTGCCTCGACGATTTCGTCGAACGCGAAAGTCCTGGCGATGACCGGCCGGAGTGATCCTTGAGCCAGGCCTTCCAGGATAAAGGCCTTGGCGGCCTGCAGCCGTACCGCATCGCCGATGATCTCGTGGACAAGATAGCCACGCAGTGTCAGGCTCTTTTTTAGAACTGTGAAAAGCGGGAACGGTGTCGGCTCGGTGCTCAAGCCGCCGAATTCGACAAGAATGCCACCACATCCCATAGCTGCGGTTAGTGGCGCGACGATGGGACCGCCGATTGGGTCGAGAACAACGCGCACGCCACAAGGGCCAGCGATAGCCTTTAGCCGCGCCTCCAGATCCTCTTGTGCCGAAGCTATGACGTGGGCAGCGCCGGATGCCAAGAGGAATTTTTTCTTGGTAAGGGTGCGCGTGACCGCGACCGGGGTCGCGCCAACCCTGTTGGCAATCTGAATTGCGGCAAGTCCGACACTGCTTGATGCGGCGGTTATGACGACGATATCGTCCGGGCGAAGCTTGGCGATGTCGATGAGTGCACCGTAGGCGGTAAGATATTGCATCCAGACAGCGGCCGCCACTTCAAAGTCTAATGACGGCGGGTGCTTGACGACAAGTTCGACCGGAAACGTGGCGACCTCGCCATAGGCCGGCCAGCGGGCCATCGACAGCGGCGGCACGACGCTGACGGCATCGCCTGGCGTAAAACCGGCCACATCCGCGCCGACTGCGGCAACGATGCCCGCCGCTTCAAGGCCAAGACCAGACGGTAAGGCCGGCGTCTCAATATACATGCCCGAGCGCATGAGCGCCTCGGCCCGGTTGAGACCCAATGCCTTGACACGGATCTGGACCTCGCCTCGTGCGGGTCCCGGAAGGTTGATATTCTCGATGCGCAGAACCTCCGGACCACCGTGCTCATGAAAGCGGACAATGCGTGCCATGGGAAGACGACTCCTAATTAATTGAACGTAATAACCTATGCCAGCCCGCCAAAGCCGGATAAACAACGTCATTGACAAAACAGTAGAAACTGAGAGTTTCGAATATGGATCGCTTGCTCAGCATGGCCGTTTTCGTCAGGGCCGTTGATCTTGGTTCGTTCGCCGCCGCTGCCGAGGCGCTGCGTCTCTCCGGCCCCATGGTGGGCAAGCACGTCCGGTTTCTCGAAGAGCGCCTGGGCGTGCGCCTCATCAATCGGACCACGCGCCGCCAAAGTCTGACGGATTTCGGGCGTGCCTACTACGAGCGCTGCAAGGTGGTCCTTGCTGAAGCCGACGCGGCAGATGAACTGGCAGCCGACCAGCTTTGCGCGCCGCGCGGGCGACTGCGCGTTACCATGCCCGCGCTTTTGGGCAGGTACTGCGTCATGCCCGCCCTTTTGAAATTCGCCCAGCAATATCCCTTGCTTGAACTCGACCTTTCATTCAGTGACAGGATCGCTGACCTTGCGGAGGGTGGCTTTGACCTGGCCATCCGCACCGGCAATCTGGAAGACAGGGCTGGGGTGATCGCGCGGCGCGTGGCGCGCCACCGCATGGTGGTCTGTGCGTCGCCATCTTATATCGAGATGCACGGCCAGCCACTTCAAATAGAGGATCTCGCCAGCCATCACGCCATCATCTATAGCCGGCCAGGCTGGGTCCACCCATGGCTGTTTGCCCGCAAGGAACAGGCTCCGCGAGAGGTCATGCCCGTCAGCCGGGTCAAGCTCGACGACATGGATGCCATTGCCGATGCCGCCGCCGCTGGCTTCGGGCTTGCCTGGCTTCCGTCCTGGCTCATTCGCGAACGGGTAGAGGCCGGCACACTTGTCCGGCTGTTGACCGCCCAGCCGGCATATGCGTTCGACAACTACGCTATGTGGCTGCAAACCCCCCACCTGCCGCTCAAGGTTCGACTCGCGGTGGATGCGCTCGCCGTTGACTTGCCCAAGGTCATGGCGTGATGACCGGATCAGCTCGACAACTGGCTGAGAATCCGAAGAATAGGCAGGGCGTCCATTTCTTTCGCATCGATGACGCGTGGCAAGGGATCGATGTTGACGCGCGTGCGGGCAGTTGGAACATTAACCCGACCAAACCCGGCTGAGTTGGGCGAACAGGGGCCAATTTTCGTGGAGGTCGTGATGAAATTAATGAACTTTGCCATTCTGGCTGTGACGGCAACGGCCATGCTTTCGGGTTGTGCGACGAACGAACAGGACCGCCGTGCGGGAACTGGCGCCGTGGTCGGTGCCGGCGTTGGTGCTGTCGCCGGCCAGGCGATCGGTCAAAATACCAGGAGTACAGTTGGCGGTGCTGCCGGTGGTGCACTTCTCGGCGCAGTTGTCGGAACGGCATCGACTCCCAGCAAGGACCGAAATAGCTGCCGCTACCGGCGCAGCGACGGCACCATTTTCATCGCACCGTGTTAAAGCCATTCAAGGCGTTGGCCTTCAGCCCTGGCGGTGACGCTGCCGCTAGCGGCTGAGTGTGCCGATTGCCCAGATGGCGATGACGTACCAGAGAACGTAAAGGCTGTCGGTCTGGCCGTTGCCGGTATAGATCTTCTGGATCGACCCGCCTGCGCTCAGTGTCAAATCTGACACGCCGCGCCAGAAGGCGGTGGCGACGGGTCGCAACAGGTGTGAAAGCCGCGGTTGGTAGAATGCGTAAAAGACCGCAACGCCGGTCGTAGGGGTGCGCCGATACCCGTAGATGTACCGCAGCCAGACCACGAAAAAGAGTAGTGCTGCGATCACCACAGTGATGGCCATGACAGGAATCGGATTCCAATAGCCGTAAATCGTCTCCAGCGACATGCCATCCCACACCAGCGTGGAGGCGAAGGCCGGATCAATTGCCGCAGAAACGGGCTCCATGAACAGCTTGGGGAAGAAGGACAGGGCAAGGATGGCGATGACCAGGAGATATTGCGGCACGATAAGCGCGACGGGGGCTTCCCTGATTGCTGAAAATGCGGCCTTCCGTTCTCCAAGAAAAACCGCGTAGGCCAGACGGAACATGTAAAGAAAGCCGGCAAACGTCGCAAGGACGGCGACGGCCGCGAGCCAATACCAGCCCTTTTCCACCATGGCGCTGAGAAGCAGCCATTTGCCTCCGAATCCGGCAAGCGGCGGCAGACCGGACATCGAGATGAGCGCGGTGGCTACGGCAGCGAAGGTGAAAGGCATATTGCGGACCAAGCCGCCATTTTCATCAAGAAGACGCGTGCCTGTGCGCAAGATGACGCCGGCCGCGGCAAGGAACAGTATGCCCTTGACCATCAGGTGGTTGGCAACGAGATAAAGGGCCGTGACCCAGCCAAGATGGCTCATCAGCGCGATGGCGGTGACGATATAGCCAAGCTGGCTCATGCTCGAATAGGCAAGCATGCGTTTCATGTCGGCCTGCTGCAGCGCCATTGCCGCCCCGAAGAAGGTCGTCAAAAGGCCGATCCAGCCCATGACATGCGCCATGTCGAGGCCAATCTCGGAGCGTATGGCGAGATAGGTGACGGAAAACAGGCCGAAAATCGCAACCTTGCTGACGACGGCCGACAACATCGCCGAAAGGTCGTCATCGGCCTCGGAATAGGCGCCGGGAAGCCAGATATGGACGCCCACAGCCCCTGCCTTGATCAGGAAACCCGCGGCAAGCATTAAAAATGCTGGCCAGGCATCGGTCCCTGCAGCCCCGAATGCCGCAAGATCAATCGTTCCATTGGCTGCCGCCGCCATGGCGAAACCGAAAAGCAGGCAGAAGGCGGAGGCAATTGAAAACAACAGAAATGGCAGCGCATAAGGATGAGCGTTGCGCGCCTGCGCGATCAAAAAATAGGAAGAGAGGGTGATCATCTCCCAGCTGAAGAAGAATTCGAGGCTCGTCCTCGTGCGCAGGAGCGCCGCGATCGACAAAAGCAGCAGCGTCATCAGCGGATAGTAGCCGGGGCGCCGGTCGGCGCGATAGAGGCTGGCTGAGGCGACCACCAGGGCGCCGGAAAGAAGAAGCACTGCGAAGAGGCGGCTGATGCCTTCAACCGGGCTGACGATCCAGACGCCTAGCAAAACAACTAGAATGAGCATGAGGCTTGATTTGAGCCGGCCGGGAAGCCAGTCGAGCAGGCACAGAAAGGCTCCGGCGCCAAGAGGCGCAAACAGCCACAGCGAGGCTGCTCCTGAAAGCGTTGCCGCGCCATATCCGCAAACGCACAAAAGAAGCGCGCACAGGCCAGCCGGAATGAGCCTGCCGGGTGGGACATCAACGGATGCCTTTTCCGGCGCGGCGCGGGTCGCCTGCTTGAACCAGCGGAACATATAGGCGACCTCAAACAGTGAGCCCACCAGAATGACGGCGATCCAGGCATATTGCCCTGCCGTCGCGACGCGCATGACGAGCTCCCATTTCGACCAGAAACCTGGGAAAGGCGGCAGACCTGCGATGGCGACAAGGAGAATTGCAAAGATGAGCAGGATCAGCGGACGTCCGGCTATCGCCGACCAGCCATCGACGTGCCGGCGATTGACGGCGCCCGCCAGAAAGAACAGGCCCGCCTTTGCCAGAAGATGATTGACGAACAAACCACCGACGACAAGCGGCATCGCCGCATCGGCTCCAAACTGGCGCATCAGCGCCAGCGCCAGGGTGAGCAGCCCCATTTGCGCAATCGAAGAATAGCCCAGCATCCGCTGAACATTTGTTTGCCTGAGCCCGGCAAGATTGGAGAACAGGAACGTTGCCCCGCCCGATATGGCAATGAGGGTAAGGTTGTCTTCAAACAGGGCAAGCAGTTTGAAGAGGGCGAAAAAGACGCCCGCCGACACCACACAAGAAACGAGAGCTGCAATTCCACTCGAGGCGGAAGTGTAAACATCAAGTCCCCAGCCATTGGCCGGAAACGGCTTGAGCTCGATGATGAGGCAGGAAAGGACAAGCAGCAATGCTGTTGTCCCGATCGGCCCGGCGATCTGCGCGCGCTGAGCGATCATAGCGTCGATGTTGAGCGTTCCGGTCACGTGATAAAGCAGGGCCGTACCCAATAGGAAAAAGGCTGAAGCGAGCACCGTTGCCAAGATGTATTTAAAGCCGGCGGTAAGCGCTTGGGGAGTGCCATCGAAGCCAAAAAGGCCGTACGTCGCAATCGATACGATCTCGAGGAACACGAAAAGGTTAAAGAGATCGCGGGTCATTACCATGCCGTTGACGCCCATGATCAAGAGCAGAAAGAGCAGCAGTGCCGCATAGTTTTGGCGCAGGCGCTCCCAGAGGTGCGTGGCCGCCAGGAGCGCCACGACGTTGACGCTGAACGCACATGCGGCTTCGAAGCGGCCGACGCGAAGATTGATCGAGTACGGCGGACCACTGCCGGCCGTGAGACTCTCGAACGCCGGCTCGCCCTGATGAAGCGCCAGGAGGAGGCCAGCGGAAATTACCGCGATGCCGGCGAGCGCGAGGACGAAAACCACCAAGGGCAAGGGCTTGGCGATGCGATAAAGCAGCGGGATCAGAAAGCTGCCGCCAAGGCCGAACAGGAAGATGTTCAACGGTTGCAGCAAGACCTCTACCATTTTTCCTCCGTGAAGGCGCCGATATCGAGCGTCTTTTTGGCATCGTACAACCGTCTTGCGAATGCGAGCATGATTGCGGTTACCGAAAAGCCGATCACGATGGCCGTGACGACGAGGGCGGAAGGAATGGGATCGACGGCGCTGGCCGCAGCATTGGCCTTCTCGAGCGCAGCATCGATGATTGGTGCGGTTCCCCCGGTGACGTAGCCGGTTGCCACCATGACAATGTGAATGCCGGTGTCGAGGAGCGAAAAGCCGATAATGATGCGCAGAATGTTGCGGTGAGCGAGCACTCCCCAAATGCCGATCAGGATCAGGAAAAATCCTGTGACGAGCAATATCTGCGAAACCGGCAGCTCCATCAACTCACCTCGCCTGTCATATCAGTTTCGGAACCGGTCGATGACAACACTGAGCTCCGCTCCGACTTTGATGCCCAATAGCGCCGATATCAGGGGAATTGCGCCAGCACTCAATAGCGTTCCAAATGTGCCGCGCGGCAGGATGTGGCTGTCGAGAAAACCGCCGAAAAAAACCATGCCGAGAATCCCGATCGATACATAAAGGACGCCGGCGAGCGATTCCGTCACGCTGAGGAAGCCATGATGCAATTGGCTCGCGGGATTCGCCAGCAAGAGCAGCATGATGCCGGAGGCGACCACCGCACCGCCCTGAAAGCCGCCGCCGGCCGAAAGATGCCCATTCATGATGACATAGGCACCAAACAGGAAAATGAGCGGCAAGATGACCTCAGCGCCGGTACGCACGAGTTCGCTCGGTTCGCTCTCTTGCGCCGGTATGGCGCGCTTTTTGTCGTCGGGCTTGTCGCCAAGGAGCACGCCAACGCTCGCCGCCACCATGAAGAGCACCGCCACCTCCCCCAGAGTATCGAAGCCACGATAAGTGATGAGGATTCCGGTCACGACATTCGGTGCGCCGAGTTCGCGCGGAACCTGCGTGAGATAGTATTCGGCCAAGGGGAACCGGGTCTGGCGTTCGCTATACCCTTTGACAAGGCCAAGGAAGATTGCCGCAAACGCCAAGACGGCGAGAAGGGCAAACAAGCGTCTCATGTCGCCCCGCCCTCCTCCTTGTGCTCGTTTTCCGCCTCGCGCAACGCATCGGTCATGGTTGATGGGGCCATGGGTGTGCGCATGGCATGGGCGGCGCGAGACAGCGCATGCGATGACAATGGATTGGTCATCAGCACGAAATAGGCAACAACAAGCAGCTTGGCGCTCCAGTCAGGGTGGTAGAACCCAAGTCCAACGAGCACCAGGATATTGCCGAGTGTCGATGCCTTGGTGCCGGCCTGGATGCGGGTGAAGGCATCCGGCATGCGCAACAGGCCAAGACCTGCCGAAAACAGGAAGAATGAGCCCGCAAGGATGATGATGCTGCCGACGAGTTCCATCACGGCTCCCTTCCCCCATCGGTCTTGCGCATGGTGTAAAGGAAAATCAGGGTCGCAAGGCCCGATCCAATGGCGGCCTCAGCCATCGCGACATCGGGGGCGGCGAGCAGTACATAGGACACGGCGGCAAAGAGGCTTGCCAATCCGGCACTGATCATCGCCGCGAGCAGATTTTCGAGCCACACCGCAAGGACACCGCTCGCAAGGATGCCGACGCAAACCAGAATGACGAGGAGTTCCAGCATGCGGGCTATCGCCTCCGTTCGAGGAAGCGGGCAATGGCAAGCACGGCAAGGAAGCTGAGCAGGCCATAGACCAGCGCCACATCGATATAGACGAAACGACCGGAAAGATGGGCGTAGAGCGCGATGAGGGCAATCGAGACAACAGTCAGCATGTCGATGGCAACGATCCTGTCGACGACCGTCCTGCCGATGACCAGCCGCGCGACACCGCAGGTGATGCTCAGAAAAATCAGTGCACCGGCAAGCTTCAGGATGATGTCAGCCAAAGATCGCTCCCAGGTGTTTCTCAAACGGGCCTGCAATCATCTCACTCGCAAGCTCGGGGTCGACGGTCTTGACGTCTAGCCAGTGAATGAACAGCGCATCGTCTTTTATTGCCATCACCAGCGAGCCCGGTGTCAGCGCGATCGAATTCGCAAGCGCCAGCCGTCCTATCGGTGATTTGAGCCGGATAGTGATCCTGACAATGCCGGGATGAATGTCGATGCGCCGCGCATAGACGTAGCGCAGCATGTTGAGGTTCGCCTTTACCAGCTCAACGAAGAACACCCCGGTATAGGCAAGGAAATGAAAGGCGCTTCGCGGTGTGGGCACGACGTGCCGCCAGGTGCCGCTGCGGCGCATGAAAATCCAGCAGATGGCCAGCGCGATCGCTGCACCGCTGACCAGGATCGGGAGGGCGATGCTGGAATTCAGGATCAGCCATAGCGAAAACAACAGCAGAAATAGGCTGACTGATCCCAAAGGCGAACCCGGTACGCCACTATGAGCCGTCTGTTGGTCTGATGCCATTCAAAGCGACCTTTGTAGAAAATCGAGATGATCGAACCGGTAGGCGGAAAGCAGGCTTGATATCAACCGCTTTTATTATAGGCGAATATTCGGGAAAAATGCTTTCAATTTGTTGTACGATCCTTGGTTTTATTGGCGAAAAGGCTGCTTTTGTTCCGGTGAATAGTATCTGGAGCAAAGGTTTGGGACTCAATGCCAATCACAGTGCTTTGGTGGGAAGGTAGAATGTTTCGACGGCCGCTTTTGGGTTGATGAGATTCGGCAATGACAATTTTGATGGCATGAGCAAACGCGTGCCTCAATGGCTGCCCGGTCGCAGCGACGATCCAGGCAAGCCAAGAAGGCGATCTGGATTTGATATGCTGTTTTTCCAGTCGAAGTGAAACGGATATCGCGCTCATGAACGAGAACCCTTCGAAGTCTTCATCCGCCATCTCCGTTGTGTCCAGTCTCGCCAGTTTCGAGCCGCTCAGTGCGGCCGAAGCCAAGATCGTTGCGCGTCTGAGTTTCGGAGATTTCGACAGGCTTGGAGACGGCTTACGCCCGGAGCGGGAGGATCCAACTCGCACCGTGCGCGCGGAGCTTCTGCGCTTGCTCATCCTCGGCAATCGCGAATACCGTTCCCATGAAAAGGGGCTGAGGCTTAGCGGTGCATGGGTAACCGGTATTCTTGACCTTGAAGGGTGCCGGATTCCGCGCGACATAGGTCTCAAGGACTGCCGTTTCGAAGCGTCGCCGGTGCTGCGTTCTGCGATTATCGATAACCTCTTTCTGGACGGTTCGTCCCTGCCTGGCCTGCAGGCCGATCGTCTCGAAGCGCGTGGGGGTCTATCCCTGCGCGGTGCGACCATCACTGGAGAGATCCGTCTCTCCGGGGCGCGTATAGGCGGCAACATCGAGGTAGACGGCGCATCGATCGTCTCGCCCGGTGGCATTGTTCTTGACGCTGATGGATCGGAGGTTCGCGGTGCGATCCTGCTGCGCGGCGCAGACGTCCGTGGGGGCATCAATTTTTCGGGCGTCCGGCTTGGCGGCGACCTCAATGCTGTTGGCGCGCGGATTGAACGTCCCGACGAAGTCGCCCTCAACGGAGACGCTATTGTTGCGGGTGGTGACCTCGCCATGCGAGGGGCAACCATCGTCGGCGAGGCTAGCCTTTTGGGCGCCCGCTTCGGTGGAGACATTGATTGCACGTCGGCGACACTCTCGCAGCCGGGCGGCTATGCCCTGAGGCTCAATCGTGCGAGCGTCGATGGCGCATTCTTCCTGCGGCAGGGTGCGTCGGTTGAAGGCACGCTCGACCTGACGGCGACGTCAATCGGTGCAATTGATGACGAACAGTCAAGCTGGCCAAAGGCCGGTGATCTGCTGCTAAACCGGTGCCAGTACGGAGCGTTCATCGGCGGCCCCGTCGATGCGGCAAGCAGGCTCGACTGGTTGTCTCGTCAGACGCCTGAACGATGGAACGCGGATTTCTGGCCGCAGCCCTACGAACAGCTGTCGACGGTGCTGCGGGAAATGGGTCACGACGAGGATGCCCGCGCCGTTCTGATCACCAAGGAACGGCTGCAGCGGCGCGCACGACGGGCACGCGCAAGGAATCCGGCGCTGCGCGTCGCCTTGGCC
>NZ_JBBNAM010000138.1:0-8897 GCF_037994425.1 Phyllobacterium sp. | reverse complement strand
CGCCAACGCGTTGGCACGCGATGACTTGAATCCCAGTGGTGGGGAAACCGAGTGAGCCTATCATAGTGGGGTTGTCCGTCGAAGGCGGAGGCCGATAACGCTGGGGCACCAAGTCCAACGCCACTTGCAAGCGTAGATTTGAGCGGCTCTAACTGATCTCCGTTAAATCGTGCCGTACCCGGCCGTTCCCCGGGATTTCGTTGGAACACGACCCTCCAAGGAGGCGACCGAGCAGGGCCAAGTTCCACGGCTTGTGTGTGTGCGCCTGGGGGACGATGTCGAAAGCCGCTTCGTTTTAGTTCCGAATGTTGGTTTTCCTAATATTCTCTTCCAGAACTGAACCGAAAAACGAACCGCTTCGCCATTTTCTGCTCCCTGTCTTTTCAAGGGTCGACAGCCAGACGTCGACCTTCCCTAAAACGAAAAAACCCCGCTGAAGGAAGCGGGGAGTTTGTTTCGAACCCAGCAGTCACGGTTGCAGGGGGATGGAGCGTTGAGGCTTCGCGGGGAAGAAAATGACGCAAAGCCCGACCAAAAACGGAGAGGGCACGCTTTCGTTCCTACCTCTTTTGGACGAGGCCCGTTCGACTCCGCTCAGCGCTTCAGCCTGCCGCAAGACAAGGTCGAGGTTTTGACCCAGACCAGGCTTTGTTCCCCGCAACGTCAAAACAATGTCGAGATTCTTCGGGTGATGGTCAGCCGCGCGGGCGGGTCGGGACGAACACTTTCCGCCGTTTCGGTAAACGCGAGCGAAAGCGTTTCCCCCGTGCGAGAGCCCGCAAGGTGTGCGACGGTCCCCAAGCTCTCACGAAACGAGCCGGTATAGCGCCCATTGCCCGGATTATACTGAATATCGATACGCATCGATGCGCTAAATATAACTGCCGCCGAGCAGCGCCCGTCGAGGTCAGCGCTCCCTGCCTTGCTGGTACCATTGAACCTACATGTCAGCGTGTGGCCTGAGCCGTTGACACGCTCTAAACTACCTATCCCCTTGAACCGCCCGTCAAAGGAATGCAGAAAGGCTATTTTCGCGGCCGACGGCCCCGGTTGGTGGCTGCGCCCCGATCGGCGTCGCGGCCAAAGCCACCATCGCGGCGCATGCTCCGAGCATTGTCGCGCGGTAAGCCATCGCATCCTCCGAGGTTCGTCATAGGGCATGTTCAGATTGGCGACTTGTCGACGCCATTAGGATCGGCCTAAATTCGCTCCGGCGCTATTAATGCAATGGCTTTGCGAAATGGCCCCGTCGAAGTTATAACTACCGGCGGCCATGAACGTTCCACCATCATCTCCAGCGTCGCTGTCCGCTGTTCACCGCTGCCGGACACTGCGAGATGACAACCGCGCTCTATTCAATTGGCGGGTGGTCGACTGGCTGGGTAAGCAGTCTGCCCAAGGAATACGTGTCGATCACTGCTTATTTTGTTTGGTAACCTAGTTGCCGGAACAATCCCCTCCTCCATCCGTTCGCTGACCACACAACTCGGAGGAAAATCCTATGACCAGTCCCTACAACGATGGCGCTCCCAGCTTTTCGGGCGGTCGCGCCAAGAGCACGCTGACTGCTTTCTTCGACAGCCGCGGCGACGCCGAAAAGGCCATAGACAACTTGAAGGAAGCTGGCATTCTTGATGTCTTATTGATGCCCGGCTACGAAGCCGACGGTGAAGGGTCGCCAGCAGCAGCCGAAAGCGCCGGCTTCTGGTCGAAGCTCGAAGATTGGCTGTTCCCGGACGATGACCGCGCGGTCTATGCCGAAGGTCTGCGCCGCGGCGGTTTCCTGGTTTCCGCAGGCGTTGACGACGCGACCTACAACACCGCTCATGCGATCCTCGACGACGAAGGCGCCATCGACATGGACGAGCGTGCCGACCTCTGGCGGACGGACGGCTGGACCGCTACCCGTGACCAGCAGGCGACCGCGTCGCGAGACGACGTCTTCCAGGCGGACGAGGCTGCCGGGGCTGCAACAGGTGTCGGCCGGTATTCGAGAAGCGCGGAGACAGTTTCTCCTCGCGTTCGCGCATACGAACTGACGGAGGACCTCCCCGACGATATCGTCGACGACGTCCTTCCGACGGGTCATCAGCGCGACGTTTCCGAAGGCGACCGACCGGTCGAGGACGGGATGACTCAGAGCCAGTCGATCGACGACCTCCGCCAAAGGCAAAGCCTGCCCGGCAACCGGTGAGTCACCCCAGCGGAAGATACCCTGGAGGGCAAGTCGGCCTTCCGGGGTTATTCGTATTCGGCATTCAATGGCAGGATCGGCAGGCTGCCCTCTGTCCACGCGGCTTTGCCACTAGTGCACGCATCCTGTAACGAACTTCGGCCAAGGCGGAACGGCAATGTCCGGCTAGCAGCATCCATAGCTGAGCTCCAAGGCGGAGGGGAAGGACGCCCGCCGCAGGCCGTCGGCCGCCATTTCAGACAGGGCAGTTGCACGTCTTCGACCGCCGCGTCAGCGGAACCAAAGCCGTACGAGATTTCCGCAGGCGGACGCCTTGTGATCGAGAAGAACAGCACATTGCCATGGCCAGCCTCAGTAGCCGCCAACGATCGGCAGAATTTCGCCCGTGATGTAGCTCGACATTTGGGGCGACGCGAGGAAGACGTATGCAGGTGCGATCTCTTCGGGTTGGGCTGCACGCTTCATCGCCGTCTGGCTACCAAACCTCGCGACGTCTTCGGCCCGCTTGTCGGATGGATTAAGAGGCGTCCAGACCGGCCCCGGCGCGACGGCGTTCACGCGAATCCCTTTCGCAACGAGCTGGCTCGACAGCGCCTTGGTAAAGGCGTGGATGCCGCCCTTGGTCATCGAGTAGTCGAGCAGTTCCTTCGAGCCTTCCAACCCGGTGACCGATCCAGTGTTGATGATCGCCGACCCGTTCGTAAGATGAGGGATGGCCGCCTTCGCCATGTAGAAATAACCGTAGAGGTTGGTCTTCAGAGTCTCGTCGAAGTGCTCGTCGGTCAGGTCTTCGATGTCGGCTGTGTGGACCTGGAAAGCAGCATTGTTGACGAGGATGTCGAGGCGCGAAAACTCCTTGGCAGCCTTCGCTACGGCGTCGCGGCAGAACTTCGGGTCTTTGACATCGCCCTTGATGACGAGGCATTGGCGGCCCTCCTTTTCGATAGCCGCCTTCGTGTCAGCCGCATCTCGGTCCTCGTCGAGATGGACGATGGCGACGTCTGCTCCTTCGCGTGCGAACAGGATCGCCACCGAGCGGCCGATGCCGGAATCACCGCCAGTGATCAAGGCTGCCTTGTTTTTAAGCTTTCCTGAACCCTGATAAAAGGGAGCGTCGTACATCGGTGCGAGACGAAGATCGGCCTCAGAGCCAGGCTTGTCCTGATGAACTTTCGGGAACGGCGGTTCGGGATAGGTCCGAGCGCCTGCCTGCATCGCGCCGGCGGGCTTCGATTTCGTCTTCTGATCGGCCTTCTCGACCTGCTGCTGGATATCGCGCTGCTTCGCGACGGTGGCTTTCGATGACATCTCGCTCTCCTCTCGATCGTCAAAAGACAACGCCGACGACGGCAAAAGGTCCCGCGAGGGGGAGTAAAAACAACACCCGTTTAGAACCAAGTCGATCGCCGCACCGACCGAAGTTGCGATTCGATTTCGTAAGGATCGAAATGACCGTCCTTTGTCATTACCAAGCGTTTGGGTGCAACGCGCGCTCGCAGGCCTTCAGAGCAGGTTCGGTCGCCGCGATTGATCGTGTTCCGCCACGATCATGAGAAGCGGCGTCGGGCTGTCTGCCAGCCACTTCGCCCGTCGACACCATCTGCGGTAGCCATACAGCCTATAAACAATTGATGTTATTATTTTTATCAATTGGCCAAGAACCCCGCGAAAGCCCGGAAACGTCGCCGCCATTCGATTCTTGCTCGAACAGCGTTGAACATCAGATTGGGCATCAAGCGGAAAACCCATGAGGCCAAACAAGCTCCGGCTTAGGCGTGGTCCGTCGATCCGAGCCCCCTTCACTCGCCGTCGTGTCGCGGCAACGCGCGAATATCCTGCACCCAGGGAAGTTCTGAAGAACACCAGTACTGCGACCGTGGTTTGAGGTCCTGCCGCTGGTTTATGGTTCCGAGCCGGATACCTACCTGATCAGCATCGTGCAGCTCGCCGGTCGTGTAGATCGGCGACCCGCAGTTAAAACAGAAATACTGCATCCGTCGACGACCATTGTCGGCGGTCTTTACGTACAGCTTTGGCTCGCCGGACGTGATATGGAACCTCTTGCGGGGCGCGCTCACCGTCACACGATATGCGGTTCCCGTTAGTCTTTGACAGTCCGTGCAGTGGCAGATCGACACTTCGCCGGGTTCGATGTCTGCCTCATATGTGACCTGCCCGCACTGACACTCACCGTCGATGTGCATACCTGTCCTCCTTCCGCAGCAATCCCTCGGACATAGCGGTTGAAAGTCATAAGTCGACATCCCCGCTTCGGCGTCAGTTGGACGGGGGATACCGGATTGAAGCGCCTCCTGTGGCCCAGTCTACTCCGCTGGTGATGCCCCTTCGGAAACCTTCTGCTTTCGTCGGTCGCGGGATTTTGCGTTCCGTCTTGCGTCCCTGAGTTCGTCCAGGTGCCACCAGCCGCGGACCTTTTCGTAGGCACCGGGCGGGCTCAGAGCTGGCCAGGCATGAACCACTTTGTCCAACGTTGCTGATGGCCGACCTGCCCAGACGTGTTCGTCGTCGAAGTGAATGAGATCGTCTTTCGCGGCTGGGTTTGATTGTCACTTGTCTGCTCATCGCTCATGAAATGGAAACCGCCCTGCTGATCTGCGGTTTCCATTCTCGGGCGAACGTCTTCCGGAAAAAGCGAGCGCCTTCTGCGCCACGGTGCTCGAGATCGTGTGCCCGACGGCCGGTTCGATATCGAGTTCGACCTTGAAGCCTTCCGTCCTGATCTGAGCGGCTGCTAGCGAAGAAGCCATTCGGAGGGGATGGTCCGGTCGTCCTTGCCGTGCACAAGGAGCATAGACGTGTCCTTGCTCGTACCGGAGACGGCAGAAACCCTACGAGGAAAGACAAGAGTGCGCCGACCTTCGAGCGGCGAACAGCAAGCCCAACGCCCATCCCATCGGCCTCGGCTGTATAAAACGCTGAAAAGAAATTTTCCGATGTCCGAGCGCCGAAGTCGACACTAACGTCACTTACAGCCCGACGCACCTGGTCTTCCCGATATAGGTTAGTCGTGAGTAGTTCATGGTGTTTGGCGAGAAAGCATTGCTCTCTTGGTTCAAAGAAGAGCCGAACGAGTTCGTTCACACGAGCTTCACGGCCGTACCGAAATCATCAAGCGCGGTGCCGGCTATCTGGAGGCTTTTGCAAACCTCTATGCCGGCTTTGGGAGGCGATGCGAGGCCGTTAGGAAAACAGGGAACCGTCGGCGATCGGACGGGTATTCCGACGGCCCACGACGGATTGAAGGGCTCCGCCTTTGTCGACGCAGTCATCAACAATTCCGAAAGCAACAGCGTCTGGCGGCGCCGATCGCGACATAGCCCCGAAATACCCGTGGAATACCCCATGCGGTTGCTTGACAGCATTTTCCCCTGGCCGCTGGAGTGGGCTTGTTCTTAGCATTGTTCCAGGCGCGGCTGCGCTAGCAGAGACGAACACCGCCGTTGCGAGCACCCGTCTAGAAAAAACAAGCACTTTGCTTCTAGGTGAGGAACTTAATCTAGTCAGTGACGTTTAACCGTGTCGCATTTCCAGCACCGGTGTACACTTTCATGATCGTTGATGTTGATCTCGTATTGGTTGTCGAGGACGAAGTTCTCATACGAATGAGCCTGGTTGAAGACCTAGAGGATGCTGGGTTGATAGTTCTTGAGGCGGGATCGGCCGATGAGGCGCTCAAGCTGCTCGACGAAAACCCTCACGTCGGGACCCTGTTCACCGACGTCAATATGCCCGGTGCAATCAGCGGGCTGGATCTGGCACGTCTGGTCAGCCAATCACGGCCCGATATTTCGATTGTCATAAGCTCAGGCTACCTAAGAATGCCCAAAGACGAATTGCCGGGCAATGTGAGCTTCATTTCCAAGCCTTACGACATTGAGCGTGTTGTCAAACAAATCCGGGGGCTTGTGCGCCTGTAAACGGCTACCGATTGCTTTGCACCCACCCTTAGTTCATAAAAATCAAATAACTTAGCAGCCGACGACGATATTGAGCACGACCATTGTGCTACGATCCAGGCTCAGAGATCTACGGACAATCCATGGCACTCGTGAAGACAACGCAACTGGGTTTGAAGGCTGCCACCCCACAGACGGCCAACGAAAGGCCTGCTGCAACGGCGGCGGTCTCCAGCGCTTCTCGCAGGTCCCAAGATCGCACGCGCGTTCGACATCAGAAGGCAGCCGAGCGCATTGGTGCTGCGACCGAGGAATTGGCCGCAGGAGTCGGACAAGCCGCCGCAGCCGCCGAGCAACTGCGCCGCGCGCTTGAGCAGATTGCCACCGGAGCAGAAGAGGCAGCGGGCGCTGCGCACGAGTCACTGTTGGCCACGACCCATCTTTCGTCCAGATTTTCCGCGGCTCGTACCGAAGCCGAGACGGCCCGCAAGCGGACTGAGGATCTCCAGAGCTCGGTTCTTGAATTTGCGGCGCAGATCGATTCCTCAATCGCCGCGATCGGTACCAATGCGTCTCGGCAGGTCGCCTCCGTCGATATCATTGATAGGCTTCAAACTCAGGCGGAGACCATCGGCGCCACGACCATCGCGGTTGCCGACATCTCGGATCGAACCAACCTTCTGGCGCTCAACGCGGCGATTGAAGCCGCCCGCGCTGGCGATGAGGGCCGTGGGTTCGCTGTCGTAGCCGACGAAGTGCGGTCGCTTGCCGAAATCGCCGAGCGGAGCTCGCGCGAGGTCAGCCAGCATGCCGAGACCATTGTGGATGGTGTTCGACGGGTCTCCGACCGCATCAAGTCGGCCGCCGCCAAAGCGGCCGAGCAGACGGCCTCGGGCCGAACTATTTCGCAGGGATTGCATTCCATCCGCTCTGGCCTGACTGCTCTTTCCCAAAGTAGCCAGGTGATCCTGATCGCCGCAGTCGAAGCTGAGGTCGCGACGCGCGAGGCGCAGAAAGGCTCAGAAGCCGTGGCAGCCGCGGCGGAGGAACAGTCAGCCGCTGCAACGGAGGCCCAGCGCGCCGTCCAGCAACAAAGTGCAGCTCTCGACGAAAGCCAAAAGACGGCGCAATCGCTTGCAACGCTTGCTGACGATCTTGTGAATGAGAACGGCCGATCCGCGCGAACCGAGGAGCTGAGTTCCGCGGCGGAGGAATTGTCCACGACGGTGCAGGAACTATCAGGTGCAGCCGGCGAGATCCTCATTGCGATCGAGCAGATCAGCCGAGGTGCGGAATCCCAGGCGACTGCAACGCAGCAGGCCGATGCGGCCATGGCACAAATTGAGAAAAGCGCTCTCCAGATACAGGAAAGTGCCGACATGGCAAGCAAACGCGCCGACGAAATCAAGGCACTTCTTGCGAAAAACAAAGACAATCTCAGCGGCATCGCGGCCGGCATTTCCGATGCGCTCGTTGAGACGCGAAACGCGCTGACGGAATTGAATGCGCTTGGAGAGATCGGTTTCCAGATCGAGCGAACGGTTGACCGGATCGTTCTCGTCGCCGTGCAAACGAGCATGCTGGCCGTCAGTGGATCAGTTGAAGCTGCTAGAGCAGGCGATGCAGGCCGTGGCTTTGCGATCGTCTCGACGGACATCCGAAAGCTCTCACAGGATGCAGCCGAGAATATTGATGGCGTCAAGGAAACGGTGCGGCAAATCCAGATTCAGATCGGGTCCGTGCAGAGGGAATTGGAGACGATCGCTGTCGCGTCAGAGGCAGAAATTGCCAAGAGCAAAACGATCGTCGAACGGCTGAGCGCGGCGGAGGCCGACGTGGAAGCGATGGTCCGAGGGAACGCTTCGATCCTCGATGCCTCGCAGGAAATCTTTGTTGCCGCAAAGCAGGTACAGGCTGGAACGCAGCAAATCGCCGCGGTTGCACAGGAGGCAAGCGCGGCCTCGGAACAGGCGGCGACCGCGGCCCGGCAACAATCGCGCGGGGCAGAGGATCTGGCTGCGGCTGTTGAGGAAATTGCGTCGTTGGCTGACGAACTCCAACTATCCGGCGGCTAGGCCCATGACAGCGTCAATCCCCATGGCAGATGTTGACCGGCGACGGCTCTTGTTTCGGGTTGGAGAGCAGAGGCATGAGATTGACGCGAGTCAGGTGTTGGAGGTCATTAGGGTGCCTCACATTACGCGCGTTCCCAATGGGCCAGAAGCGCTTGCTGGCATCGCCAATCTCCGTGGCAAGCCAATCCCGATCCTAGCGATGACCAAGGTTTTGCACGGTAGCGCGACTGCCATGCAAAACCACGGGAAAGTCATCGTCTACGATCATGGGGGAGCCCTTGGTCTTCTGGTTGACGACGTGCTGCGTTTGTCGACTGACACACTGTCGGCCCCACTCCATGGCTTGCCGGCCCTGCTGGACGCCGCGTTCAAGCAGACGAGGCTAGCAAGGGTCGAGCGCGGACATGCCAGCGGCAGCCTTGGCGGGACTGAAGCAGAGGAAACCTCAAAACTCATCGCATTGCTCTCCTTCCGCGTCGCGGGACAGCTTTACGGCTTGCCCCTCGATGATATCCGCGAAGTCTCGGGGCTTCCCGAGGAAATTTCCGTCTTTGGAAATGCACCAGACTCGATCATAGGTATCATTCCTTTGCGAGGCGGCGTCCTGCCGCTCGTTTCGCTCGCATCGTTGCTCGGGCTCGATAGCAACCAGGAAGGATCGACAGCGTCGTTTATCGTTGTGGTGGAGCACGAGGGTCAACTGTTGGGACT
>NZ_JBBNAM010000137.1:0-1198 GCF_037994425.1 Phyllobacterium sp. | reverse complement strand
CAAGGGAGTGGTGACAGTCTTCGTAGGCCAAGCGGGGTGGGCAGTAACGGTGCCCTCTGCTCGCCTGGCTTAGGTCGTGACACGCTGCCGGAAATACTTCCCATTTGCGTGAGCTGATGGAGCGGAGCCGTCCTTTGAAGTGGCGCCGTCCGATAGTTCATTAAGGTGAACTCAGGGAGGACTCGTAATGCGTGTACACAAACATTTCATTGGCATTGCACTTGCTACCACGGCCATGTCGCTTTCGTTGGCAGGAGGAGCATTTGCCAATGATGATCTTCAAAGCCTGTCTTCGGATGCGAAGAACTGGGCCATGCAGACCGGCGATTACGCCAATACTCGATACTCGAAACTGAAGAAGATCACCGCGGAAAACGTCAAGAACCTCCAAGTCGCCTGGACGTTCTCGACGGGCGTACTGCGCGGCCATGAAGGCGGTCCGCTCGTCATCGGCGACGTCATGTATGTCCATGCTCCTTACCCGAACACGGTTTATGCGCTTGACCTTAACAATGATGGCAAGATCCTGTGGCGGTATGAGCCGAGACAGGATCCGAACGTCATTCCCATTATGTGCTGCGACACGGTCAATCGCGGTGTAGCCTATGGCGATGGCAAGATTTTCCTCTATCAAGCCGATACGACCCTCGTCGCCCTCGACGCAAAGACGGGTGCGGTGGTCTGGTCTGTCAAGAATGGTGATGCGGCCGACGGCAGCAAGGGCGAATCCGGCACATCGGCGCCGGTCGTCGTCAAGGACAAGGTTCTCGTCGGCGTGTCCGGCGGTGAATTCGGCGTTCGCGGCCACCTGAC
The DNA here is from genome assembly GCF_037994425.1 of Phyllobacterium sp. Classification (NCBI taxonomy): domain Bacteria; kingdom Pseudomonadati; phylum Pseudomonadota; class Alphaproteobacteria; order Hyphomicrobiales; family Phyllobacteriaceae; genus Phyllobacterium; species Phyllobacterium sp. The sequence continues at coordinate 385 of NZ_JBBNAM010000137.1, read as the reverse complement.
GGCTTACAACATCAAGGATGGCAAGCAGGCTTGGCGGGCCTATTCGATGGGGTCTGACAAGGATACCCTTATCGATCCGGAGAAAACTACCAATCTCGGTAAGCCGGTTGGCGCCGATTCTGGCACCAATACCTGGGAAGGCGAACAGTGGAAAATCGGCGGCGGAACGACATGGGGCTGGTATTCCTACGATCCGAAGCTCAATCTCATCTACTACGGCACAGGCAACCCTTCGACGTGGAACCCTGTTCAGCGTCCGGGCGATAACAAATGGTCGATGACCATCATGGCCCGCGATGCCGATACCGGTATGGCAAAATGGCTCTATCAGATGACCCCGCACGACGAGTGGGACTATGATGGCGTCAATGAAATGATCCTGGCA
>NZ_JBBNAM010000136.1:0-27236 GCF_037994425.1 Phyllobacterium sp. | reverse complement strand
CTTACCATGGCCTTTGCCGTCGGACATATATCCGGCGGACACTTCAATCCAGCTGTCTCGCTTGGTCTTGCCATGGCCGGACGGTTCGAGTTCAAGGATCTGATTCCATACTGGATTGCCCAGGTGGCTGGCGCCATTGTTGCTGCCGCAGTGCTTTATCTGATTGCCTCTGGCAAGGCGGATTTCGCCGCCGGCGGCTTCGCCTCGAACGGCTATGGCGACCTCTCGCCCGGCAAATACGGGCTGACTTCGGCGCTCGTTATCGAGATCGTTATGACGGCCTTCTTCCTCATAATCATCCTCGGTGCGACTTCAGCTTCCGCGCCCGCCGGATTTGCGCCCATTGCCATCGGCCTCGGCCTGACGTTGATCCACCTCGTGTCGATCCCCGTGACCAATACCTCAGTGAATCCCGCGCGTTCGACCGGCGTCGCCCTGTTTGCGGAGACAGCCGCGCTCAGCCAGCTGTGGCTGTTCTGGGTTGCCCCCCCTGATCGGCGCTGCGCTCGGTGCGATCATCTGGAAAGCCCTGCTCGGCAAGGATTGAGGTAAGGAAAGCGTAGGTGGGCCGATCCCGACCCACCTACGCCGATATTTCAAGATTTCTTATCCCTTTTCCTTTCAAACTGGGTTAGAAAAGGCTCCCCGATTCCGGAGCCTTTCAACGAAGATGCCCTTGCCAGAAACGACAGCGGCCCATGATGACCGCTACGCCGCCTTTCGCCATTCTTCCTTTACGCTCTACTGGCTAGCCCGCTTTTGTGGCTCCTTTGCCATCCAGATTATCAGCGTTTCGGTCGGCTGGCAGATTTACGACATGACGCGCGATCCCTTCTACCTCGGCATCGTCGGCCTCGTGCAATTTGCCCCATCCTTGTTGTTGGTGCTGATCACGGGCGCTGCGGCTGACCGTTTCGGGCGTCGGCTGATCATGGGCCTGTCGCTCTGTGTCGAACTCATCTGCGCCATTCTCCTGCTCTTGCTCACCGTAACGCATCTGTTCTCGCCAGCGCTGGTCTTCATCATTCTTACCGGCTTTGGCATTGGCCGCGCCTTTCTCGGGCCGGCGTCGGCGTCGCTCGTCGTCAACCTCGTTCCAACCGAAGCTTTCTCCAACGCGGTATCGTGGAACTCGTCCGCTTGGCAGATTGCGGCGATCGTCGGCCCTGTCGCTGGCGGATTGCTCTATGGCATCTCGCCAATCGTCGCCTATGGGATTGCCAGTTGCATGCTCGCCGCAGCCGCCGCCTGTACATTCGCAATTCCGAAGCCTGCCCAGCATACGCTCTCGGAAACGCGATCGCTCCAGACCCTGCTTGCCGGCTTTCACTACATCTGGAAGGAGAAAGTCGTACTCGGCGCGATCTCGCTCGATCTCTTCGCGGTCCTTCTCGGCGGCGCCGTCGCATTGTTGCCAGTCTATGCGCGCGATATCCTCCTACTCGGCCCATGGGGCCTCGGCATGCTGCGCCCGCGCCGGGCATCGGCGCCATCCTGACCGCAGTGTGGCTAACCGGACATCCAATCCGCGATCACGCGGGGATCATCATGTTTGCCTTCGTCGCACTGTTCGGACTACTTACAGTCATGTTCGGCGTGTCGAACATTGCCTGGCTCTCGATCGCCGTGCTCGCGCTCATGGGCGCTGCCGATATGGTGAGCGTCTATATCCGCGAGACGCTGCTGCAATTGTGGACACCCGATCACGTTCGCGGCCGGGTCAACGCTGTAAACATGGTCTTTGTCGGAGCTTCCAACGAACTCGGTGAATTCCGCGCCGGCGTCATGGCGTCGCTGATCGGCACTGTTCCCGCCGTGGTCTTCGGCGGGATCGGCACTGTCGCCGTCGCCGGCCTCTGGGCCTATTGGTTCCCGCAACTGCGCAAGGCGCGCAATCTTCAGGGACGAACCTGACCCAGCTTATACTCGGGCAGGCATTCCGAAGATCGCCGCGAGAAAGCCGTGCAGCCAGGCCTTGAGCACCGCGTCGTGAATCATACGACCTTCGAGATGGTCCCTGCCGTGTTGGGCTCCGCAGAGAGTGAAGCGCTCCGAACCGCGCACGACCCAACGCTGCATCATGGCCCGCGTCAGCTCCGCGTGGAACTGGACCCCCCAGGCATTATTGCCGTAGCGGAACGCCTGGTTGGGATAGCTTTCGCCCGTTGCCAGCAGCGTCGCGCTTTTCGGCAATTCGAAACCCTCGCGGTGAAAATGGTAGACCATCGAGGGCCAGTCCATCAGGGCACTGCCTGCCTCGGTCGCCTCCAGCGGATACCAGCCGATTTCCACGATCCCGTCGGGGTGTGGTCCGACCCTGCCTCCGAGATGATTGGCGAGCATCTGGGCGCCAAGGCAAATTCCAAGAAATGGTTTGTCCTCAGCCAGCGGCACTGCCAGCCAATCGGTCTCTGTGCGCACGAAATCATCGGGATCGTTGGCGCTCATCGGACCGCCGAAAATGACGGCCCCCGCATGATCTTCAAGCGATTGCGGCAGCGGGTCGCCCAGCGGCGGGCGCCGAATATCGAGAGCAAATCCCGATTCAATCAACAAGTGGCCGACGCGGCCCGGACTTGAATGTTCCTGATGCAGTACCGTTAGGATCTTCGGCCGCTGAGGCTGCCTGCTTTCCATCCAGTCCGTCTGGAACATTCGCTCCGATCCTATTCCTCTGCCACTGACTGCTTCGCGCGCTGCGCAGCCTTCTGCTTCATCGTGACGCGGTCACGCGTCGATACGCCGATCAGTTCCGCCACACGCCAGACGACATTGTCCTCGAGTTCGTGCGCCATACCATCGGCAAAGACCACATCCCACATAAGCTCAATGAAGCGAATGCGCGCCTCTTCGTCAAGGTTGCGCTTGATGATGCTGGTGAAACTGTAAAGGTCGACTGCCTCCTGGTCAGCCTGCTCGCCGTCGTCGAGGAGACGCTTCAGCGCCTCACCTTTCAGGCCGTAAGCCTCCGAAATCAGCTGCGCCACGCGCTTGCGTTCGACGTTGCGGCGCTCGCCGTCGGCGTCCATCACGTGGAAAAGAAGTGCAGCCGCCGCAAGGCGCGGATCGTTTTTGGAGAAATGGCTCTTGCCACCTTCGCCGGACGGCAGGGCTTTGAAGAACGTCACGAGGCGATCGAGCATATGGGTAAATCTTTCAGTATCTTGTGAGCGGCGGAACGTTCAACAAATAGCGTGGTAATTGTGTTCCTGCCACTGTGCAAGTTGCCGCAAAGGCAGCCGCGACCTCGCCGCCGCCGTCAAAACAGCCGGAACTTCTTGCTTGCACGCTCTTCTTGATATTCCGGCCGCACGCCCGGATCATCGGGCACAGGAATTACAAGCTCCGCGTCTTCCCTTGGTTTTTCCTGGGTAGGCAGCGTTTTCGCTAACTTTTCCTTAACTTCCGGCTTGGTTGTCGCGTTTTCCCCTGGGTCAGCAACGGGCTGGAGTTGAACGATCTCGGCGTCTGCCACATCCTCGTGAGCTGCCTTTACCGCATTGCCGCGGCTTTCGAGCCGGGCGGGTATAAGTGGCTTCACATCTTCGCGAGGTGGCGCCGATGGCGCGGGCGCCTCTGCGAGAGCTTCATCAAATTCTCTCTGGTAGTCGATGACGGGTCCGAGTTGTTCCACCGGAACCTTCCATTCGAAAGCATTGAGCTTGCCGGTTAACGGCGAAGCAGGTGCCCACTGGTCGGACACATAACCGTCCGCTGTCCATGCAGGATCGCGTGGCGCCTTGACCGCACGCGACAGCCACTGCCGGACGCGACCCTGATCGCCGGTTTGCGCTTCTTCGATATCGGCGAGCAAGAGATAGGCACCCTCGCGCGGCGCGCTGCGAAGCACGCTTTCGGCTGCCTCGCGTGCTTCCCTGAGTTCGCCTGCAGCTAGCGCCGCATGGGCAATGGCAAGTTTGGATTCGGGGTGATGCGGATAGAGCGCAGCGAGATGGCGCGCGCGCTTGAGCCGATCGATGGCCGAATCGCCAAGGCGTGCGTGGACATAGGTCTCGGCTACGTCCGGGTGCGGCTGCTTTTTCCAAACATGTTCGAGGAGCTTTGATCCCTTGCGCAACTCGCTCTGCTGGAACAATGCCTTGGCCGCGATGACCGCCGCCGGGATCAGATCCGGTGCCAGTTTGTTGGCTTCGAGAGCAATGGGTCTCGCACTGATCGGATCGGCCTCGAAGAGGTCTATCGCTTTGGCTGTCAGCAGCGCCGCCCGCTCGCGCTTGACCTGATCCTTGTCAATCTGCTTGCTCGCTTTCTGCTTCTCAAGCAGGGCGAGCGCTCCGTCCCAATCTCCATGGGTCGTCTTCTGGCCAAGGGCAGCCGAAGTAGCCCATTCGACATTGGGTGCAAGCAGCGCTGCTTCTTCCGCGTAATGGCGTGATGCATCGCGCGCGCCAAGCCGCTGAGCCTCGAGGTAGAGGCCGCGCAGGCCAAGCAGCTTCGTCTCGGGATCATCGAGCATGGCCTCGAACTTTGCGCGCGCACCGTCTGCGCGCCCTTCGAGCATGGCTGCCTGGGCGTCGAGGAGTTTTATCAGCGGCTCCTGGTCGACATTCAGGAGCTTCTCCGCCTGCCTGACCATACGCAGCGCTGTCTGGCCATCGCCGGCACCCGCCGCGATCAATCCGGTCGAAAGGGACTGGTAGCCGCGATCCCGCTTGCGTGCGCGAAAATGCCGGCGCAGCGCATAGGGCGAGGCAACAAGGCTCTTGATTGCCCACCAGGCCAGCATCACCGCGGCGACGACCGCAACGATCGCCGATGCAGCCACCATCAAGGTGACCTTGTACTGCATGCCGCCAAACGTCACGACGAGGTCGCCCGGCCGGTCCGCCAGCCAGGCAAATCCGACGCAGAGAAGGAGAACGACTGCGATGAATGTGAGGATACGCGCCATGATCGTCGTGAACTCCTAGTTGGAAGACGCGGGGGCCTTGGCCCCGGCAAGCGCATCGGACAGAGCCTTAGCCAGCGCCTCGTCGGCTTTCTGACGCGCCTTCATGGCCTCCGCGAAATCAGCCGAGACTGCCTTGGCGTTATCCGGCAGCTTTTCCCATTCCGCTATCGCCCCGCCGAGATTTGCAGAGCCTAGATTGGCTTCGACGCGTGCCGTGATCGCATCGACGCTTTCGCCTGCGACCATGCCGACGGGCCGCGCCTCGACGAGGCCCCCGGCGCTTGACCATAGCCGATCGAGAATGCTGGCATTGGGATCGACAGTGCGCGTGGTTGCAACAATTTTCGCCGCAATATCGCCGAACTCGCTCGCCAGCATGCCAACGGTCGGGATTCCCTTGGGGGCAAAGGCGCGCAGGCTTTCGATGTTATCCGAGGCTGGCGCCACCGCCGCATAGGTATCGAGCTCAGCGCTAAAGGCCGAGCCGCGATCGAGCGCTGCCTTCAGCCCGGTGGCTGCCATTGCCAGCGCCATATTGGCTTGGCCCGACGTATCATTGACCTTGGCTTCAAGCGCGGTGAGCCGTTCCGTCGCTGCTGAGGCCTGGTCAACCTGCTGCTGGCTCGCATTCAATTTCGCCTCGAGGGCAGCGATGCGCTCATCGACGGCGCTGGTGTCTACCGAGCCTGCGGCGCCGGCGGTTCTCTTGACCTCATCGACGCTCTGCTTGATCAGGCTCATCTCATGGGCAAGTGCCGAAACCTGCTCGACTGCCTTCTTGGCATTCTCCACTGCGCCATTGAGGGCCAGTTCCGCGCCTTCGCCGAGATTTTGCGAAGGTGTCCGCTGCAAGGCCGCAATCTGCTGTTCCACACCCGAAAGGTCGGCTTTCTGCGACGGCAACAGGCCTGCCCACTGCAGCGCGGCGACACCGACGAGAGCAACCAATCCACCGATGACACCCGAGGCCAACCGGCCGAATTGGTCGCCTGCTTCTCGCGTGACCGCTGGCGGCGCTGACTCGGTCGCGGGTCTGGCCGCACTCGCCCGGCCAAATGGCTGCTCAGTGCCGGCCGCTCCTGTTGTAGATGTTTCCTCTGGCCCTGGGGTCGATTCAATCGCTGGTTCCGGCGCTGCAGCAGATTGGCGCGCAATAGCCGGATCGAAGCCCACAGGCTCAGCGGCGGGCGTTTCCTTCGCCTTCGCTTCGGTTTTACCGATTGCCGAAGGCTCCAGGTCGATCGTCACCGGCTTGCGGGCAGACTTCGAATGACGTGGAACGGACGATTTTGCCATGAACGGTATCTCTCGGGCCAGGGAGGTGATGAATATCACGCTAGCAAGGAAGTTGCGGCTGCGAAACGGTCAATAGTAAAGGAGTCCAGTTGAAAATGCGTTCAGGTCTCGCGCATCAGTTGTACGAGCGCGTCCTCGTCCGGTCTCTCCGAAACGTGAACTTCGCCCTGTTTCCAATGGGAAAGCGCGTCGGCAATGCGCCTAGATAGACAGAAAATTGATGTATTATCAAAATGATGGGTCAGTTCCGGGCGGCTCGCAAGATGCAGGAACTCCTCCGCTCCCCATCGGGAATATAGCAGGCAGCAATCAATTCTCTTCTGGGCAAAAAAATCCAGCAGAAAATCAGTTGTGTAACTGACTGAAACTGTATCGTATGTCAGAATGCACCGGAAATGGATACCGGACTTGCGAAGGGTCTGTTCAAAATCGGGCGATCGCACCTTGCCCGTCAAATAAAGGACGCATCCGCCGGTCGGCAGTTCTTCGATTACTGTCTGGGCAAGCGAGGCCCCATCGCCATCACCCGTTGTGACTGTCTCGAAACCGCGGGCGCGCGCGGCGGAAGCCGTCGCTTCGCCTACGGCGAAACACGGCACTTTCAAGAGCGGACGCAGTAACGCGTCGGACGCTTCGCGTAATGCGCTGGCGCTCGTTACAGCCACAGCACAAAACTTGACCTTGGGATTGGTTGCATCAAGCGCGACAATTCTGGTGAGCGGCAGTACGAGAGGCAGGAACCCGCCGCAAAGCAGGCGTTCGGACGTTCTGGTCGCTCCGGGCTGGGGCCGTGTGACCAGAACGGTTTTCATCAATGCCAGTCCGTAAAAAAGTGTGCGCCGGCCTTTGCCCGCACCCGCAGCGCCGCGTCGCGGCCAATCGCGACCGCGTCGGACAACGCGCCTGCACCCGATACCTCGTGCGCTTCGCTACCATCCGGGAGCAGTATCATGCCGTGGAACAACAGCTTATTCTCAAGAACCGTGGCGAGGCCCGCGATCGGTGTGCGGCACGATCCGTCCAACGCCCCGAGGAATGCGCGCTCGCAGGCAAGTGCCGTCGACGTTGGCAGGTGATTCAACGGTGCAAGGAGTCCATCGACGCGCTCGTCGCCTATACGGCTTTCGACGGTAATCGCGCCCTGGCCGGGCGCGGGCGGAAAGGTCGTCACGTCCATCAGTTCGGTAACAACATCGCCGAGTCCAAGCCGCCGCAATCCGGCATAGGCCAGGAAAGTCGCGTCGACCTCGCCATCCGACAGCTTGCGCAGACGTGTTTCCACGTTGCCCCTGAAATTGACGACCTTGAGGTCCGGCCGTACCCGCCGGATCAGCGCCTGGCGGCGCAACGAGGCGGAGCCAACAACCGCGCCATGCGGCAATTCCAGCAGGGTCTTTACCGCGCGACCGATGAATGCATCGCGAGGGTCCTCGCGCTCGAGGAAAATCGACAGATGGAGGCCTTCGGGAAGAATGGTTGGCATATCTTTTGAGGAGTGTACCGCGAGATCAATCCGGCCATCGGCCAGTTGTTCCTCGATCTCGAGTGTGAAGAGGCCCTTTCCTCCAACTTCGGCCAAGGGCCGATCCTGAATCCGGTCTCCGGAGGTCGATATGACGACGATCGCGATATCGTCTTCGCGCAATCCGTGGTGTTGCATCAGCCTGCTGCGCGTCTCACGGGCTTGCGCGAGCGCAAGTGCGCTCCCACGTGTACCGATCTTGAGCGTTTTTGTTTGCATTGGCTGCTGTCCGTGTTACGCGATCTCGATTAGAAACTTCTGCCTAGCGAAGTTTTATTCGACCGGCAATGCGGCGAAGGATATCAGGTTTATCGATGCGTGTTCTGGGAATTGAGACGAGTTGTGACGAAACGGCGGCCGCCATCGTCGAGCGGGACGAGGACGGCACTGGCCGCATCCTGTCGAATGTCGTCCTCAGCCAGATCGATGATCACGCGCCCTATGGCGGCGTCGTGCCGGAGATAGCGGCCCGCGCTCATGTCGAAGTGCTCGACCGGCTTATCAACCAGGCGCTGCATGAAGCGCAGATGTCGCTTGACGATGTCGATGCCGTCGCGGCAACAGCCGGCCCTGGCCTGATCGGCGGATTGATCGTTGGCCTGATGACCGGAAAGGCGATCGCCATGGCCGGCCGCAAGCCCTTCTATGCCATCAATCACCTTGAAGGCCATGCACTGACCCCTCGCCTCACCGACCGTATCGAATTTCCTTACCTGTTGCTGCTCGTATCCGGCGGCCACACGCAAATGGTGCTGGTGAAGGGCCTCGGCGACTATGAGCGGCTCGGCACGACCATCGATGACGCACTCGGGGAGGCATTCGACAAGACGGCAAAACTCCTTGGTCTGCCCTACCCTGGCGGACCGGAGGTGGAAAGGGCGGCGCTTCTCGGCGATCCGGCCCGTTTCAGCCTGCCGCGCCCGCTCAAGGGCGAGGAACGCCTTGATTTCTCGTTCTCGGGCCTGAAGACCGCCGTGCGCCAACTTGCAGGTTCGCTCCAGCCGCTGTCGCAGACCGACGTCAATGACATTTGCGCCGCCTTTCAAAGCGCGGTCGCCGATACGCTGGACGATCGTGTATCGCGCTCACTGGCGCTATTCCGCCGACGCTTTCCAGACATTGCATCGCCTGCCCTCGTCGTCGCCGGCGGCGTCGCTGCCAATAAGGTCTTGCGTGATGGCCTGCAACGTCTCTGTACAGACCACGGCTTCCGCTTTATCGCCCCTCCCATGGCGCTTTGTACCGATAACGCGGCGATGATTGCCTGGGCAGGAGCCGAACGAGCCAAAGAGAAAGCCCCGGACGCGCTCGATATCGCGCCTCGCTCGCGTTGGCCGCTCGACCTTCAATCAGCGCCCCTCATTGGGGCTGGGCGTAGAGGCGCCAAGGCATGACCACAGCTGTGAATATCGCAGTGCTCGGCGGCGGCGCCTGGGGAACGGCGCTTGCCACGATGGCGGCCCGTAACGGCCACAACGTGCGCCTTTACGCGCGCGAGGCAGCGACGGTCGACACGATCAACATCAAACACCGCAATGATCGCTATCTTCCGGGGATCGAGCTTGATCCAGCGCTCATCGCCAGCACGGATTCGGCCGCGGTTCTGGCGAACACCGACCTCATTCTTTGCGTCATTCCTGCGCAGGCATTGTCCGGAGCATTCATTCAATTGAAGGATTTCATCCCTTCTGGCATTCCGCTGGTCATCTGTGCCAAAGGGATCGAACGGACCAGCGGTCTGCTGATGTCGGAAGTCGTTGCCAAGGTGCTCCCCCGCGAGACGATTGCCGCTCTATCCGGCCCAAGTTTTGCCAGCGATGTCGCAAAGGGCCTGCCGACTGCGGTGACCGTCGCGGCGGCGGATCAAACCGTGGCGGATCGTATCGCAATCACACTTTCGGGCCCCACTTTCCGTTGCTATTCGACGGATGACCTGATCGGGGTCGAGATCGGTGGCGCGCTCAAGAATGTTCTCGCCATCGCCGCCGGGGCGGCCGTCGGGCGCGGCTACGGCGCGAGCGCCCAGGCAGCTCTCGTGACACGCGGTTTCGTTGAACTGCGCCGTATCGGCCAGGCGCTCGGCGCGCGGCCCGAGACGATCATGGGGCTGTCCGGTCTCGGCGATCTGATGCTCACCTGCTCGACGCCGCAATCGCGCAACTATTCCTACGGACTTGCACTTGGACGCGGTGAAGACCTCACCGACAGACCCTTGGCGGAAGGCGTGGCGACTGCAGCGATCGCAGCGGAGCTTGCAGCGAGACATAACATCGACGCACCCATCATCTCAGCAGTGGCGCAAATACTCGATCGTCACATCACTATTGACGAGGCCATGGAAGCTCTGCTTTCCCGGCCATTGAAGAACGAAGACTAGGCTGCTCGCCAGCCTCTATGGGAAACCGGGAGACGTGAATGCTTTACGCACTGCTTTGCAACGACAAGCCTGACCATCTGCAGGTGCGCCTCGATACCCGCGCGGCGCACCTCGACTATCTGACAGGTCTCGGTGACCAGCTGAAATTCGCCGGCCCCTTCCTCGGCGACGACGCCAAGCCAAACGGCAGCCTCGTGGTCGTCGAAGCTGGCGATCTTGCTGCCGCCAAGGATATTGCGGGCAACGATCCCTATTCCAAGGCGGGCCTCTTCGCCTCGGTCGACATTCGCCCATGGAACTGGGCCATCAAGAATCCGGCAAACAAATAAGCGGGGGATCCCGATATGGCATTCTGGCTGTTCAAATCCGAACCTGACGCGTGGTCCTGGGAAAAGCAGAAGGCGGCCGGCGCCAAGGGTACCGAGTGGACCGGCGTGCGCAATTATCAAGCGCGCAACAACATGCGAGCCATGCAGATTGGCGACAAGGGTTTCTTCTACCATTCGAACGAAGGGCTCGATATTGTCGGCATCGTTGAGGTCTGCGCGCTTGTCCATCCCGATTCGACGACGGATGATCCACGGTGGGAGTGCGTCGATATTCGCGCCGTAAAGGATGTGCCAAACCCGGTAACCTTGAAGGACGTCAAGGCGAACCCCAAGCTGGAAAAAATGGCGCTGGTAACGTCGATGCGGCTCTCCGTTCAACCGGTCATGCATGACGAATGGGTGGAAGTCTGCCGCATGGGCGGGCTGACACCTGTGCCGGAATGACCGCTACGGTCACGCCGATCCTCAACCCCGAGAGTGATCGTTTCCGGCAGTTCGTACTCGATAATACAGCGCTACAAACACCGCCGCACGTTCCCGAAATCAAGCTCCACCTCGCTGATGAGGCACACGACCTGTGGCATCGCACCGAGGAAGAGCTGGCAACGATGGGGCTCCCGCCGCCTTTCTGGGCCTTCGCCTGGGCGGGCGGCCAGGGCGTAGCGCGCTATGTGCTCGATAATCCGGAATGCGTGATGAATAGAGTTGTGCTCGATTTCGCTTCAGGCTCTGGGCTAGTCGGCATAGCGGCGGCCCTCGCCGGTGCGGCGCGGGTCGTCGCCTGCGACATCGATCCGTTTGCCCGCCCGGCGATATCGCTCAATGCTGGCGCCAACAGCGCGTCGCTGGAAACTCGAATCGACGACCTGATCGGCAACGACGACGGCTGGGACGTCGTTCTCGCTGGCGACGTCTTCTATGATAAGGCGCTCGCTGATCAGTTGATTCCCTGGTTCGCGAGCCTCGCCGCGCGCGGCGCCGACGTCATCGTCGGCGATCCCGGCCGCTCCTATTTCCCCAAGGATTTACTGCGGCCGCTGGCCGTATACGCCGTTCCAGTGACACGCGTTCTTGAGGATGCCGAGGTCAAGCGTACAACGATTTGGCGTTTCGGTAGCGCCACGTGCCTGGAAGCAGGCTAGGTTCTAACGCCGCACCCGGATAACTGTCTGATCTGAAAGGTGCGGCAAGAGCCTGTCCATGTCGGCGCTGCTCAGGGCAATACAACCTTGCGTCGGCGAATAGTCTGGTCTGGCAAGGTGAAAGAAGATAGCGCTGCCCTTGCTGCGCCGGCGCGGCCTGATGTTCCAATCCATGACGATGCACACATCATAGAGGTCATCCTCGCGCCACATGGTCTCGTGGCTCGCGCCGTAGGGTATGCGAACCTGTCTGTTGTAGTTGCGGTCGTTGCTCACCTCGCACCATCCGTCGTTCCGGCGCAGTGTGCGGAGCGCCAGACCACTCCCGCCTGTAACCTTCTTTTCCGGGCGTTTGTATCCATAGAGCAAGCGCATCTGCGCCAGCGGCGTTCCGCCATCGCCCTCCTGCTTGAAGGCGGTGATTCCGTCGCGGCCGAGGGCGCAGCGAAGCACCATCCCACCCGCCATCAACTGCCCCTGCGCAGGATGGCCGGGACGCGGGCGCACCTCGATCACTCGCAACCTCTTTCGACTCATGATTGCCTCATAAAAAGCCTTTTTGTACCAGACTGATGCGCCGCATAGGCAATATCAAGTCGATCCCCTTTCTTTCCTCCGTAATTCGACTTAAATTCCAATCACTTCTTTGGACTTGCAGGAGATCTGATGACAGCGCGTACTATTTTGATCGTTGATGATGATGCGGACCTGCGGGCCATACTGGTCGAGCAACTCGGTCTTTACGAGGAATTCCAGATCATCGAGGAAGACAACGCGACCAAGGGCGTACAGGCTGCAAGGAACGGTGTCGTCGATTTGCTCATCATGGATGTCGGCCTGCCCGACATGGACGGACGCGAAGCGGTCAAGCTTCTGCGCAAGGGCGGTTTCAAGGCTCCGGTCATCATGCTCACCGGGCACGACACCGATTCCGATACGATCCTCGGTCTCGAGTCTGGGGCAAACGACTACGTCACCAAACCGTTTCGCTTCGCCGTGCTCCTCGCCCGCATCCGCGCGCAGTTGCGCCAGCACGAGCAGAGCGAAGACGCAACCTTTGTCGTTGGTCCCTATACATTCAAGCCCGGGCAGAAGATGCTGATAGATGCCAAGGGCGGCAAGATTCGGCTGACGGAGAAGGAGGTGGCGATCATAAAATACCTCTACCGTGCCGGCGGGAAGGTCATCACGCGTGACGTCCTTCTTGAGGAAGTCTGGGGATACAATTCCGGCGTTACCACCCATACGCTCGAAACGCATGTCTACAGATTGCGCCAGAAAATCGAACACGATCCATCGAATTCAACCATACTCGTCACGGAAAGCGGGGGATACAAACTCATTCCTTGATGCCGATCGGGCCAATCTAGGTATATGTCTGTTCATGCATGGCAATTGAAGATGATATCCGCATATTGGAGACAGTGGGGCTGTTCGAGACGTTTACGCGCGACCAGTTGCGATTGCTTGCCTTCGGTACGGAACGCCTTGTCCTGAGAGAGGGACGCGAACTTTATCGCGAGGGTCAATCTGCCGACTGTGCCTATGTCATCGATCGCGGCGAGATTTCACTCTTTCGCGAAGGCGCGACCGGACGTATCATCCTGAAAACCGTCGGGCCCGGGGCCGTTCTTGGCGAGATGGCGATCATTGCGCAGACGAAACGACTGACGAGCGCCATGGCCGATTCGGAAACGGAAGTGATCCGCCTCAACCGCTCCCTTTTCCGGCGCATTCTCGAAGAATATCCTGAGATCGCCGCGGCCTTGCACGACAAGATCGCCTCCGACATCAGCGAGATGATCGACGCGATCACGCAATATGAGCACCTTTTTCAGGAGCGTTGACTAATCCAGATTGAAGCGCGCGATGACGGGCACGTGGTCGGACGGTCGTTCCCAGCCGCGCGCCTCACGCAGGATCGTGATCTCCGTCAGATCGTTTTCGAGATCCGGCGAGCCCCAGATATGATCGAGCCGGCGCCCACGATCTGCCGCTGCCCAATCCGCCGCGCGGTAGCTCCACCATGTGTAGATTTTTTCGTGCGGCGGAATGTGGTGGCGCATGAGATCGCTCCAGCCGCCATTCTTGCGCAGGGCCTCAAGGCCCTCGGTTTCGACAGGCGTATGGCTTACCACCTTGAGAAGTTGCTTGTGCGACCAGACATCCGTCTCGAGCGGCGCGATATTGAGATCGCCCACCAGAAGCGAGGCATGACCGTCGCCATAGACAGCAGCCATCACCTTCATCTCGTCGAGAAAGCCGAGCTTGTGCTTGAACTTGGGATTGATGTCCGGATCCGGCTCATCGCCCCCGGCCGGCACGTAGAAATTGTGGATGCGCAGACGCTTATTTCCGGCGGTGACAACCGTGCTCAAATGACGGCAATCGGCGATATCGCAGAATCCCACCCGCGCGGGTTCTGTCAATGGACGGCGCGACAGCGTGGCGACGCCGTGGTAGCCCTTTTGGCCGCTGATCTCTATATGACTATAGCCTGCAGCGTGCAGCGCCTCGCGCGGAAAGAGATCGTCCGGGCACTTGGTTTCCTGCAGGCACAGAACATCCGGCTGATAATCACGCATAAACTGAAGGACGAGCGGCAGGCGCAGGCGAACCGAGTTGATGTTCCAGGTAGCAACGGAAAAGGGCATGAAACTCACGGGGGACTGAGGGCGCAGCATATGTGCTGCGCGGTCATGCCAAAAGATCGCCGGGAGTTCAAGCCAGATGACTACTTCTTCATGGCGATGCGCGTGTAGTCGATTTTGAACATGTCGTCGGCGAAACGCACGCCGGTCCGCACATTGGTGATCATGACCGTCGTATCGAGGCCCTGCGCATCGGTGATCGTCCACTGGCGCAGATCCGAGGTTTTCGGATCAAACATCATGGTGATCGTGGAATTGCCGAAGATCGACTTGTCGCCAAGGACGATCGTGGTCATATCTGGCTCTTCCTTCACCGACTTTACCCGACCGCCGGAAAGATCAATCCGATCGCTGAGGAGCAGCTTCAACGGTGTCTTTGAGAGCGGATAGAGATCCCACGTGTCAAGCTTCCGATTGTTGATCACCACGGACTGGCCGTCTGAGATAACCCGGATTGGCGAAGGTTTGTTGTAGTTGAAGCGGATTTTGCCGGGGCGTTCGATATAGAACGTTCCCTCCGTCTGGTCGCCTCGCGGGCCAAACTGGACAAAACTCCCGGTCAGCGTCTTAACACCCGAAAATTTGTTGGCGATATCCTGGGCAGCGCTAATACCGCCCGGAGCGGCTTGCGCCAAGGCCGGGGTGACAGTGGTCGCGATTCCCGTAAAGGAGACCATACCGACCATCCATGCGACCGCCGAAGCCCGGGCAAGCGAGCCAATTGCGCGAAACGATGCGGTCTTGATCATGGTCGTGTCTCCTGTCGTCTACGAACCGGTGTATAAAAAGCCAGTTTGGCTTCACTGTGGCTAAGAAACGGCACAAACCCGTTTCCGTTCCTCGTCCGCGCGTTAGGTAAGGGCGTTACGTAACCGCGCAATGGATACTAGATAGTAACTCTGGGCCCGTGGTTCCATAACGCCGCGAATTTCTTGCGTTACGGCACACGCCAAATGTCAATTTCTAGAACTCGTCATCCTGTGTCGGCACGAGAATTTCGCGTTTGCCGGCATGATTTGCCGGTCCGACCAGACCCTCCTGCTCCATGCGCTCGATAATCGAGGCGGCGCGGTTGTAGCCGATACCGAGCCTTCGTTGAATATAGCTTGTCGACGCCTTCTTGTCGCGCAAGACGACTGCGACCGCCTGATCGTAGGGGTCGTCTGAATCTTCGAGATTCGTCGCCCCAATCGGGCCACCGCCTTCATCCTCGTCATCCTCTTCGGTAATCGAATCGAGATATTCCGGCGCGCCCTGGCGCTTGAGGTGCTGGACAATTTTTTCCACCTCGTCATCGCCGACAAATGGCCCGTGGACGCGCTGGATGCGGCCGCCCCCGGCCATGTAGAGCATGTCGCCCATGCCAAGCAATTGTTCGCCGCCCTGCTCGCCGAGGATCGTGCGACTATCGATCTTGGAAGTGACCTGGAAGGAAATACGGGTCGGAAAGTTCGCCTTGATCGTACCGGTAATGACGTCGACCGAGGGGCGCTGCGTTGCCATGATCACGTGGATACCTGCCGCGCGCGCCATCTGCGCGAGGCGCTGCACGGCGCCCTCGATGTCCTTGCCCGCCACCATCATCAGGTCAGCCATTTCGTCGATGATGACGACGATATAAGGCATCGGCTTCAAATCGAGTTCTTCCGTTTCATAAACGGCTTCGCCGGTCGCCCGATCGAAGCCGGTCTGGACAGTACGGGCGATGCGCTCGCCTTTCTTTTGTGCTTGTTCGACGCGCTGGTTGAAACCGTCGATATTGCGCACGCCGACCTTGGACATCTTGCGATAGCGGTCTTCCATCTCCTTGACCGTCCACTTCAGCGCCACCACGGCCTTCTTTGGATCGGTGACGACCGGCGTCAGTAGGTGCGGGATGCCGTCATAGATCGAAAGCTCCAGCATCTTCGGATCGATCATGATCAGACGGCACTGCTCGGGCGTCATGCGATAAAGCAGCGAAAGGATCATGGTATTGATGGCGACGGATTTACCCGAGCCCGTTGTGCCGGCGACGAGGAGATGCGGCATCTTCGCAAGATCGGCAATGACTGCTTCGCCGTTGATCGTCTTTCCGAGCGCAAGCGCGAGCTTTGTCTTGGTCTGTTCGAAATCGCGGCTCGCGAGCAGTTCCCGCAGATAGACCATCTCACGCGTCTGGTTCGGCAGTTCAATGCCGATCGCATTGCGGCCGGGAACGACTGCCACGCGCGCGGCGATGGCGCTCATCGAACGGGCAATATCGTCGGCTAGCGTAATGACCCGCGATGACTTGATGCCAGGTGCTGGCTCAAGCTCGTAAAGCGTGACCACCGGACCCGGTCGCACGTGAATGATCTCGCCACGGACGCCGAAATCTTCAAGCACGCCCTCGAGCAAGCGAGCGTTCTGCTCGAGCGCTTCCTTCGAGAGGCTCGGATTGCGCACGACGTTCTTCGGCTCGCTGAGGTAATGCAGCGACGGCATCTCGAACTCGTCGGACTTGATCAGCGAAGCCTGCGCCTCACGCTGAACGCGCGCTCCGGCCTTTGGTGCAGGCGCCGGAGTATCGATCCGCGCTGTCACAGGTCTTGCCCCCTGCGGAACGGCTCGCGCTGGAGCGCTTTGCGGCGCCCAGTCGTCGTCCTCATCATCATCATCGTCCCTGAAGGCGACAGGGTCGAAGCGCGCCGACCTGACATCGAAGTCGTCATTGCCGATATCGATCGAAGGCGCTTCGATGCGTGGTGTGGCATCGCCGAAGCCGGGCTCGCGACGTCCGCCATTCGGCGCGCCCTTTTGCTTGCTGACCGGAATATCATCGAGGAAATCGTCGGCCCGCTGGCGTCCCCGCAAGCTACTTGCCCCGCTGTGACCGGTCAGGCGGCGGAACAGAGCCTTTATGCTGAGGAACCAATGCGTCAAGGCGCCAAGAGCGAGCAGACCACTGCCTTCGCGATCGTCGTCATCGCCGTCCTCGTCATCATAATCGTCTTCCTCAGCCACATGACGCGTCGACTTTTTGGCAACCGGCGGCTCAGTGTCTCGGTAGGTAATGCCGCCTGCGAACGCAAAGACCCAAAGCGTCGGCAGTGCAAGTATGGCGACGAGGATCATTGCTAGTCCGCCGCGCGGGAATGTCCCGATGAAGATCGCAGGAATCTTGAGGACCATATCGCCGAAAACCCCGCCGAGGCCAATCGGCATGGGCCAACTCGAGGGTATCGCAAAGCAGCCGGCCATCGCGGCCGCCATCAGGGAAGCACCGAACCAGGCGACAGCGCGCTTCGGCATGCGATCGACGCTGCGTCCGGTGATGAAGAAACCTCCCCAGAAGACCGCCGGCATCAGGGCTGCGACCATGGACAGGCCAAAGAACTGCATGCCGAGATCGGCAAAAACCGCTCCCGGATAACCGAGTGCATTATGGACGGGATTCGACGTGGCATGGCTGAAACTTGGATCAAGAACGTTCCATGTCGCCAGGCTTCCGACAGCGAACGCGACGAAGCCGAAAAGTGCCAGACCCCAGAGAAGTAGAATCTGGCGCCTGAATATGGTGGTCAACCCGTGCCGTTCGCCGTCGATGGCATAAGAGGCTGAATATCCTTGACGCATGAATGCTTGCCCCGTGTGAACGCATGCCCAGCAGCTGAGTCAGCCGCAGATTTTGATTCTCACGTTAAGATGCCGATGGTTAAGGGGGCATTAACCATGGGAAGAGGTGGGTCGGATTTTGCTGCCGATCGATCCGTAGTTCTGTTTAGCGCATTCTGGCCAAACAAGATGGGCCCGGAAATTCCGGGCCCATCTTATTCTTGTTGCAGGGCGACGGTTCGCCGCGTTTTACGTTCAGATATGGTAGGCGGCTTCGCCGTGCGAGGTGAGGTCGAGGCCCTCGCGTTCGGATTCCGGCGACGCGCGCAGACCGATGATCAGATCAACGATCTTGTAGAGAATTGCACTGCCGATGCCCGACCACAGAAGCGTGACGAGAACGCCCTTGAACTGCGCCCAGAGCTGGGTCGCGGTGCCGGCGTAAGATGCGGCAAAGTCAGCCGTCGAATAGTCGACGATGCCAGCGCCCCCGAGAGCCGGATTGACCAGGATACCGGTTCCAAGCGCGCCGATGATGCCGCCGACGCAGTGAATGCCGAAAACGTCGAGGCTGTCATCGTAGTCGAACTTGTTCTTTACGACGGCTACGAAGAAGTAGCAGATCAACGTGACGAAGCCGCCGAGCACGATCGCGCCCATCGGGCCGACGAAACCGGCGGCAGGCGTTACGGCAACGAGGCCGGCAACAGCACCGGATGCGGCACCGAGCATCGAGGCTTTGCCTCTTAGCCAACCTTCGAGGATGATCCACATGACCGCCGCCGCTGCAGTGGCAACGAAGGTGTTGATCATGGCAAGACCGGCGTAGGCGTTAGCCTCAAGGTTGGAGCCCGCATTGAAGCCGAACCAGCCGACCCAGAGAAGCGAGGCGCCAATCATGGTCATCGTCATGGAGTGCGGTGCCATGATGTCCTTCTTGTAGCCAGCGCGCTTGCCGATCATCAGTGCGCCGACAAGACCAGCGATGCCGGCATTGATGTGAACGACGGTACCACCTGCGAAGTCGATCGCGCCGAAGCCGAAGATAAGGCCAGAAGGATCGGAATATGCGCTCGGACCACCCCAGAACCACACCATGTGGGCGATCGGGAAGTAGACGAAGGTGACCCAGAGGATGACGAAGAGGATGACGGCCGAGAACTTGACGCGTTCAGCGAAGGCGCCGACGATCAGCGCCGGCGTGATGCAGGCAAACGTCATCTGGAAGCAGACGTAGACGAGTTCGGGAATGGCGACGCCCTTCGAGAAGGTTTCCGACATCGTGGTCACGTCGACGCCAGCAAGAAACGCCTTGGATAAGCCGCCGACAAACGCGTTGCCCGGCGTGAAGGCCAGACTATAGCCATAGAATACCCAGATCAGCATGACGACCGCTGTGATCGTAAAGACCTGCATGAGAACCGAGAGCATGTTCTTGGCTCGGACGAGACCGCCATAGAACAGGGCTAGCCCGGGGATGGTCATCAAAAGGACGAGGACCGTCGAGATCATCATCCAGGTGGTGTCGCCCTTGTCCACCGTCATGGCAGGCGCTGCCGCAGCAGCTGCATCCGCTGCAGCTGGAGCCGCTTCCTGAGCGAAAGCGGCGATCGCGCCGAAGGCTGAAAGCGCCAGCGACCCCAGAAGGGTATTGCGCGCCGCAGATTTAAAACTTGGCAGAATTTTCATTATTATCTCCTTGAACCCCTAATTCACAGCGCGTCGGTATTGGTTTCGCCCGTGCGGATACGGACAGCCTGCTCGATGCTGAGGACGAATATCTTGCCGTCGCCGATCTGACCCGTTTTGGCGGCCGTGGTGATGGCTTCAACCGCGGTGTCGACGAGCTCGGATGCGACCGCAACTTCAATCTTCAGCTTGGGAAGAAAGCTGACCGCATATTCGGCTCCGCGATAGATTTCGGTGTGTCCCTTCTGGCGGCCATAACCCTTCACCTCGGTGACGGTCAGGCCCTGGATGCCGACAGCGGTGAGGGCTTCGCGCACCTCGTCCAGCTTGAACGGCTTGATGATGGCCATCACAATTTTCATTCAACTACCCCTGCGCTAGCGCGGCACCCTTAGAGTGGAATTACCTAAAGGAAGTGATCCGCGTTGAACCCATCGCCTCAAGCATGCAGCCATTGGTGACTGGTTCAGGAGTATTCAAGTTCCGTGCCAGAATCGCAGTACATATTTAACTATTTGATATTTAACGCACATTTCTCAGACTGGAGAAGCGCTGCACACTATTCAATGCCTTGTGATTAAAAATTAGGCAAATGTAAGTGAATGGTTAAATCTCATTCCGTCGAATGCACACGAATTAGGCCTTCCTGCGCTGTGGACGCAATCAGGGTGCCGTCGCGGCTATAAAGAGTGCCACGCGTGAAGCCGCGAGCGCCAGATGCGCTGGGGCTGTCTGCTGTATAAAGCAGCCAGTCGTCAAAATTGCAGGGCCGATGAAACCACATGGCGTGGTCGAGGCTGGCGACCTGAAGGTCGCGATCGAAGATCGAGCGTCCATGGGCATAAAGCGATGTATCGAGTAGCGTCATATCGGAGAGGTAGGCCAGGACGGCGGCCTGGACCGCGCGGTCGCCGGGGACCGGTCCCGTGGTCTTGATCCAGACGTTTTGCTCCGGCGCCAGCTTCTCACGCGAGAAATAGTGCGTCAGTGACAATGGCTTCAATTCAATCGGACGATCCTGTTCCCAATATCTGCGAATGTTTGCGGGTGCGTTCTGCAGATATTGTTCCTTTAGGTCCTTGTCGCTGATCAGCTGCTCGGGCGCAGTGATATCGAGCGGACGTGGCACCTGGTGCTCAAGACCACCTTCTTCGATCTGGAACGACGCTTCGAGTGAAAAGATCGCGTGTCCATGTTGGATCGCGACGACGCGCCGGGTTGTAAAGCTCGACCCATCGCGGATGCGATCCACCTCATAAATGATCGGCACTTTCGGATCGCCGGCACGCATGAAATAGCCGTGAAGCGAATGCACATGGCGCGACGAATCGACGGTCCGCTGCGCAGCCACCAGCGCCTGGCCGATGACCTGTCCGCCGAAGACACGCTGCCAGCCGACCTGAGGGCTGCGACCTCGAAACAGGTTGTGTTCAAGCGTCTCAAGGTCGAGTATGGACAAAAGCTCTTTCATGGCTTTGGACATGGACGGTCATCTCCCTTTGAGGCGTTTACCAACGCTTGCAACAGGAACCGACCGACAAGTCAAGCGTTTGCAGTGGCGGCAAGAGGAGGCAAACATGGCGCATCGAACGACCGACATTATCATAGCCGGCGCGGGCTATGTCGGCCTTGCGACTGCGGTCGCCCTCAAATCTTCGGCCAGCCATCTCGGGGTTACAGTCATTGACGCAGCCCCCAAGGGGGTGTGGCGCAACGACACGCGTGCTTCGGCGGTGGCCGCGGCTGCGAGCCGCATGCTTGACCGGCTCGGTTGCTGGGACGACATCCTTCCCGAGGCGCAACCGATCAACGAAATGATCGTCACGGATTCGCGCACGTCCGACCCGGTGCGGCCGGTGTTCCTGACCTTCAATGGCGAGGTGGAACCGGGTGAACCCTTTGCCCACATGGTGGAAAACCGAATCCTCAACGCTTCTCTGCGCAAGAAGGCCGAAGAACTTGGCGTCTCCTTTATCGAAGGTGCCCCGGTCGAAGGTTTCGAGCATGGCGAGGCGCACCTCACCGTGCACTATGCCAATGGCAAGTCCCTCGATACCAGACTGTTGGTTGCAGCCGATGGCGTGAAGTCACGCTTGCGCGAAATGGCCGGCATCAAGACTGTCAATTGGGAATATGACCAGTCGGGCATCGTGTGTACCGTAACGCATGAGCGGCCGCATCATGGCCGCGCTGAAGAACATTTCCTGCCTGCGGGCCCGTTTGCCATATTGCCGCTCAAGGGCAACCGCTCGTCACTGGTCTGGACGGAACGCACCGCCGATGCCGAGCGCCTCATCCATGAGGACGATTTTCTCTTCGAGGCCGAACTCGAACAACGCTTCGGCCTGAAGCTCGGTGAGTTGCACGTCGAGGGTGGTCGCAGGGCTTTTCCGCTCGGCCTTACCCTTGCGCGCGATTTCGTCAAGCCGCGCTTTGCCCTCGCAGGTGATGCGGCACACGGAATTCATCCGATCGCCGGACAGGGCCTCAACCTCGGCTTTAAGGACGCGGCAGCGCTTGCCGAAACGGTCGTCGATGCCGATCGGCTTGGCCTCGACATCGGGTCGGTCGCGGTGCTCGAGCGCTACCAGACCTGGAGGCGTTTCGACACGGTACAGATGGGCGTCACAACCGACGTCCTGAACCGCCTGTTCTCCAATGACAGCACGCCCGTCCGGGCGTTACGGGACTTTGGCCTTGGTCTTGTCGAGCGCATGCCGCGGCTCAAGGGCTTCTTCATCCGCCAGGCGGCGGGGCTGTCGACAACCGCCCCCAAGCTTCTGCAGGGGCAGGAAATCTAATCGGATCGTGTACGAATTGTGCGCGCTTGGACCGCGCACAATTGCAGCCAATCAAAGCGGCCGCGGATAGCGGCGGTGAATCGCCTCGATCTCGGCTAAGATTTCCGGCGAGAGCGATACGTCAGCCGCGCCGATATCAGTGCGCAGTTGCTCCATCGAGGTTGCACCGATAATGACTGATGTCATGAACGGCCGCGTCAGCGCAAAGGCGATCCCGAGCTGCGCCACATCGACACCGTGCTTGCGGGCAAGATCGATATACTCCTTCACCGCCGGCGCCGAATGTTCGTTATTGCGCCATAGGCCGCCCGGCTGAATCGCGCCGCGCGTTCCTGCCGGTATTTTGCCATCGAGGTATTTCCCGGTCAGAACGCCGGATGCGAGCGAGGAATAGGCAAGCAAGCCCACATCCTCATGATGGCTAAGTTCGGCAAGGTCGAGATCAAAGACGCGCTGAAGCAGGCTGTATTCGTTCTGCACCGAGGCCAAGCGCGGCATACCGCTACGCTCAGCAAGTTTCAGCCACTGGCCGATCCCCCACGCCGTTTCGTTGGAAAGTCCGATGTGACGGATTTTGCCTTCCTTGACCATGTCGCCAAGGCCCTCGAGTGCATCCTCGATCTGTACCGGCACCTGGGCCCTGTCCTGATCGTGCGGCGCATATTTCCAGCCCGATCCGAAGTGATAGTGACCGCGCGCGGCGTAGTGCACCTGGTAGAGGTCGATATAATCCGTCTGCAGGCGCTGCAGGCTACCTTCGACGGCTTCGCGCACCGAGCGGCGGCTCGGTACCGATCCATCGCGGATCCAGCTGTTGCCGCCGCCGGAGATCTTCGTTGCGAGTATGAACTTGTCGCGCTTCCCGGTTTTCTTGAACCATGTCCCGATATAAGTCTCGGTCTTGCCATAGGTCGCGGGACTTGACGGTATGGCGTAGACCTCGGCCGTATCCATGAAATTGATGCCGCTATCGAGGGCATAGTCGATCTGGCGATGCGCGTCCTCTTCGGTGTTTTGGACGCCCCAGGTCATGGTGCCGAGGCAAATTTCCGTGACGTCGATATTCGTCCGGCCAAGCTTTTTCAGTTTCACGGGTTTTTCCTGTTTGGATGTCGTTGATCAAGTGACTTGCAGGCCAAGCCTTTGCATGAGCTTTCTGACACGCTGCCTATAGTGCTGGGAAGGCGAAACAGCAGCCGCGGCCTCGCCTAGCATATCAATCAATTCGCGCTTTTCCACTTCGTTCAGCCGCTGCGTCATAAAGGGCGCAGTTTTTTCGATGACGGTTACGGCATCACCTATCTGGTGGCAGGCCCACCTCGCATAGATGATTGCGTCATCGACTGCCTGTGAATCGACGACGTTGAGAAGCACTTTTTCACAGCATCGGTATGCAGGTCGCCGATGGCTTCATCTTCCGAGATAATCGCCAGAATTACGGTGGCAGCCGCGTGCACCGGATCGTTGATTGCGGTTAAAGGCGAATGCTCCGCGTGCAGCCTGATCTTCCGGCGCCGGAAATAACCCCGTATCCGGCCGGCTTCATCCGCGATGTCACCCCGCAGCCCTACCTAGAAGTGTCAGCCTATACCACCAGAAAATCCCGCCGCCGAACAGCCCGAGCAGAAGCAAAACAATATGCATGATCGAAAATTCCCGCGCAAATAAGCGAATCTCTACGTCACGGCAAACAATGGGTAAATTAGTCGATGGAATAATATCGGTCCGTAGTTATGATGAGCCACCGTGCCTTGGCGCGGATCGCTTTTCGATACACTCCAGGTCAATGAGGGAGATACCAATGGACAGACAGGCAACCGCAATCTGGAAAGGCACTCTCACGGAGGGTTCAGGCACGCTGGACACGCAAAGCGGCGCGCTGAAGGGGCTTCCCTACAATTTCAAGGCACGGTTCCAGGATGAGAGCGGCACATCCGGCACCAATCCGGAGGAACTACTGGCCGCAGCGCATGCTGGTTGCTTTGCGATGCAATTGTCCCACTTCCTCGCCGAGAACGGCACGCCTGCCGAAAATCTCGACGCCAAGGCCAAGGTGACGATCAGTCCTGCTGCCGGCGGCGGCTTCGAGATAACGAAGAGCGCGCTGACCCTCGTTGGAACGGTCCCGGGTATTGACGATGCAACCTTCGCCAAGCTTGCCGGTCAGGCAAAGGCAAGCTGCCCGCTCTCCAAGGCGCTCGGGGCGATCGAAGTGACGCTGGACGCAAAGCTGGGCTGATCTTTTAGCCGAATGTCAGACCCGGCGTTCCACCATCATCTTCTTGATTTCGGCAATAGCCTTGGCCGGGTTGAGCCCTTTGGGACACGTCTGCGCGCAATTCATGATCGTGTGGCAGCGATAGAGCCTGAACGGATCCTCGAGATTGTCGAGTCGCTCGCCGGTCGCCTCGTCGCGGCTATCGATAAGCCAGCGATAGGCCTGAAGCAGCACGGCGGGCCCGAGATAGCGGTCGCCGTTCCACCAATAGCTCGGGCAGGATGTCGAGCAGCAGGCGCAAAGAATGCATTCGTAGAGTCCGTCGAGTTTGGCGCGATCCTCATGGCTCTGCAGCCACTCCTTGGCTGGTTCCGGCGAAACCGTCTTGAGCCACGGCTCGATCGACCGGTGCTGGGCATAGAAGTTGGACAGGTCCGGCACCAGGTCTTTCACTACCGGCAGGTGCGGCAGCGGATAGATTTTCACCGGTCCCTTTATCTCATCCATACCCTTGGTGCAGGCGAGCGTATTGGTCCCGTCGATATTCATGGCGCAGGAGCCGCAAATGCCTTCGCGGCAGGAACGGCGAAGCGTTAGCGTTGGATCGATCTTGTTCTTGATCCAGAGCAGACCGTCGAGCACCATCGGCCCGCAATCGTCGAGATCGACGTAATAGGTATCGATGCGCGGGTTCTCGCCATCGTCCGGTGACCAGCGGTAGATGCGGTATTCGCGCAGATTGTTGGCGCCCTTCGGGCGTTCCCAGGTCTTGCCTGGCCGCATCTGCGAATTCTTGGGAAGTGCAAGTTCAACCATAATGCCCTAAAGCCCTTTCCCTTGATCAGTAAACGCGCGCCTTGGGCGCGATTTTGGCGAGGCTGATGCCACCATCCTCTTCCTTGACCAGCGGGTCGAGGTGCACCGGACGGTAGCCGAGCGTAACCTTGCCGTCTGGCGCCAGCCAGGCGAGGCTATGCTTGCGCCAGTTGATGTCATCGCGAGTGGGGAAATCCTCATGCGCATGTGCGCCGCGGCTTTCCTTGCGCGCTTCGGCCGCAACGACGGTGGTCAGGGCGTTCGCCATCAGGTTTTCAAGTTCGAACGTCTCGACAAGATCAGAGTTCCAGATCATCGAACGATCCGTGACCTTGATGTCCGGCAGTTCGCTCCAGATCTTTTCCATACGCCCGACGCCCGATTTTAGCGATTCAGACGTGCGGAAGACGGCCGCGTCTTCCTGCATCGTGCGCTGCATATTTTCGCGCAGAACCGCCGTCGGCGTTCCGCCGCTAGCGTGACGCAGGCGATCAAAGCGATCCATGATCTTGTTTACGGACGCTTCGTTGATGTCCGGCACCTTGGCATTGCGATCAATGACCTGGCCGGCGCGTATCGCCGCGGCGCGGCCGAATACGACAAGATCGATCAGCGAGTTGGAGCCGAGGCGATTTGCGCCATGCACCGAAGCGCAGCCCGCTTCGCCGACGGCCATAAGACCGGGTTGAACGCGATCGGGATCTTCGGCGGTGGGATTGAGCGCTTCACCCCAATAATTGGTCGGAATACCGCCCATATTGTAGTGAACCGTTGGCAGAACCGGGATCGGTTCGCGTGTCAGATCAACGCCGGCAAAGATTTTGGCCGATTCCGAAATGCCGGGCAGCCGCTCGTGCAGGACAGCCGGATCAAGATGGTCCAGATGCAGGAAGATGTGGTCCTTGTTCTTGCCGACGCCGCGACCCTCACGGATTTCCATGGTCATGCAGCGTGAAACTACGTCGCGTGACGCCAGATCCTTGGCCGAAGGGGCATAGCGTTCCATGAAACGCTCACCCTCGGAATTGACCAGATACCCGCCCTCACCGCGCGCGCCCTCGGTGATCAGGCAGCCAGCTCCATAAATACCGGTCGGATGAAACTGAACGAATTCCATGTCCTGCAAGGGCAGGCCGGCACGGGCCACCATGCCGCCACCGTCACCCGTACAGGTATGGGCAGACGTCGCGGAGAAATAGGAGCGGCCATACCCGCCTGTCGCCATCACCACCATCTTGGCGGCAAAGCGATGGATGGTGCCGTCATCGAGATTCCATGCGACGACGCCGGTGATCGTCCCGTCTTCATCCTGAATGAGGTCGAGCGCGAAATATTCAATGAAGAACTGCGCATTGTTGCGCAAGGACTGACCGTACAGCGTGTGCAGAATGGCGTGCCCGGTGCGATCGGCCGCGGCACAGGTGCGCTGGACCGGCGGACCATCGCCGTAATTCATCATGTGGCCGCCAAATGGCCGCTGATAGATTTTGCCTTCCTCGGTACGCGAGAACGGCACGCCGTAGTGCTCAAGCTCATAGACAGCCGCCGGTGCTTCACGCGCCAGATATTCCATGGCATCGGTATCACCGAGCCAATCGGAACCCTTGACCGTGTCGTACATATGCCACTGCCAGGAATCCGGTCCCATATTGCTGAGCGAGGCGGCGATGCCGCCCTGCGCCGCCACCGTATGCGAACGGGTTGGGAAAACCTTGGTGATGCATGCCGTCTTGAGGCCTTGCTCGGCCATGCCAAGCGTTGCACGCAAGCCTGCACCGCCTGCCCCGACCACGACCACATCAAACTTGTGGTCAACGAACGAATAGGCCTTTCCGGCCGTCTTTTCTGTAGCTGCCATAATGTGGCTCAGCCTCCGAAGCTCAGCTTGAGGATGGCAAAGATGCTGA
>NZ_JBBNAM010000135.1:0-2582 GCF_037994425.1 Phyllobacterium sp. | reverse complement strand
TCTGCCGACTGGCGCACGAACGCATAAGTTCTGGACGCCCCCTGACCACAACGATGGCCGGGCTTCAGGTCAACCGCCTGCGCCGCTGCAAGCATCTCGCATGCCACGAGATGGCGCCACAGTTCGACAATCTCGCCGCACTTGGCCACTGCAAGGGGTGTTTGCGTTGCATGGTCTTCCACACCTTCCGAAACCGGCAGGAAGTCCAGCATCACGGGATTGGCCTTGTGCCGGATCGCGCCGATGAGCGCCGTTACGGTCTTCTGCAGGGGCACAAATCCGGCTGAAGCGCCACCGATGGGCGTAAGATAGCGCGGAAGACCATTGCGGCCTTGACCCGTCAGTTGAACGAACCGCGCTGCGCTCGCCAACGCCGCCTGTGCGATCGCAAGACCGAGCGCTTCAAAGGCCAGGGCAAGCGAGGGCGTGTGAAAGTTTCCGGTGGACAAAACACGCCCTTCGTCGAGGATCACCAGCGGGTTGTCCGCGGCCGAATTGAGTTCGGTTTCGAGAGCCGCCTTCGCCCCCTGCAACGTATGGGCAAGCGCGCCATGGATCGGTGCAACACAACGCAGCGAGAGCGGATCCTGAATGGATATTTTTTCTTCAAACAGCGATGATCCTTCAAGGAGAGCCAGAATCTTCTCCGCTTCGCCAACTTGACCGGCAGCCGGGCGCGCATGCTGGATCGCGGGCGTGAGTATCAGTGGGTTGCCGCCGAGTGCTTCAAAGCTCAAGCCAGCCGCCTGGCGCTGGAAATCGAGGAGAAAGGCGGCATCCGTTGCAACCAGCGCGCCCTGCCCGACGGAGACGGCCGATGCATTGAGCAAGGACAAGCCGTCTTTGGGGCCAAGCTTTGAGGCGGCAAGACCGGCCTTTTCAAGGGCTTGCCGGGATGGATAGACTTTGCCGCCAAATTCCGCTGTGCCCTCGCCGATCAGCGTCCCGGCAATCGCCGCAAGGAGCACAAGATCGCCGGCACCGATGGAACCGAAAGACGGGACATTTGGGTGAACCTTCCTGTTGAGGAGCGCCAAAAGATCCCTGAACACATGGGGCGATATTCCCGATCCGCCGACGCAAAACATTGAAACCCGGGCCGCCAGGACTGCACGTGTAACGTCCCGCGGCAAGAATGGCCCGACGCCCATGCCGCGCCCGAGCACCAGCTTTTGCTGGAAAACGTTTATATCAGCAGTTACCGACGTTTTCAGGTTTGCGCCAAGACCGGTATTGAGACCGTAAATCTGCTGTCCGGACGCTGCTGCCTGATCAAGGATCGTTCGCGCCCGCACCAGGCGATCATCGACATCGCCTGCAATGTCGATGATCGCATCCTTGCGGGCGATCGCGACGATATCGGCAATAGTCGTCTCCGCGCCGTTGAAAACCACCCTGTTCATGCGAAACGCAGCCTCTGTCCGATCTGCGCGGCCCTGGCTTTTTCCAAAAAAGCATGGCCGAGCGCGATATCACTCAAGGACAGGCCGCGATGCCAGAAAAGGATGGTCTCCCCGTCATGCTCGCGCCCCGTCTTTTTTCCGGCAACGATCTGGCCAAGTTCGGCGTGCAATGTCGTCTCGGACAGTTTCTTCGCCTCGACATGCGCCCGCAACGCGCCAAACTTGCCAGCCTTGCACTGCCCCCAATCATCCACCACCAGCTTGTCCATGATATCGGTCAGGGACAGCTCCACCGCGCTCATTGTCCCGTAAGGCACGACAAAAGCACCCTTTTTGATCCATTCGGTCTTCAGCAGGGGTTGCGGCTCGGGCAAGCGCGTGGCTTCCACGATGATATCGGCGCCTTCCACGCAGGCGCGCCAGCTATCGGTCACAACGATCTGCTTGCCGAGATCATGCGATAACTTCGCCGCAAAGGCATCGCGGCTTTCAGGACGGCGCGAATGCACGCGGATCTCGTCGAAATTATAAAGCTGATCAAGCAGCCGCACATTCCAGTAGGCCGTCCCGCGCGCACCAATGTGACCAAGCACCTTCGAATTTTTGCGCGCCAGATATTTGGCGCCAAGTGCCGTGATCGCCCCGGTGCGCATGTCGGTTATCACGGTTGCATCAAGAATGGCGCGCGGCGCGCCGGTACGCGGATCAAACAGGGTCAGGACACCGAATTCGGACGGATAGTTCAGCCTGTAGTTGTCGACAAAGTCGCCGACGATCTTCACGCCTGCCAGGTCGAGGGGCGCAACATATCCACGCAACACATTGAAATGGCCGCGAAACGCCGCATCCGGCTCGAGGTGCACCCTTGGTTCGATGACAGTCTCGCCATTGCCCTGCGCGGCCAGTGACGTTTCGATTGCGACAAGGATCTCCGTATTCGTCAAGGCGAGCGCCTCAATGTCGAGAGCGTTCAGATAGTCGATATAGATCGGTGTCATGATGTCTCTTTGCTCATGCGCCACGCGGTGGGATTTTGATTCCAAGATTTTCCCTGAGTGTGCGCCCTTCATATTCATGGCGAAACAGTTCACGGCGGCGCAATTCAGGAATGACAAGATCAATGAAATCGTTCAGTCCGTCCGGGAAAGAGGCAGCCATGATATTATAACCGTCGGCTGC
>NZ_JBBNAM010000134.1:0-42394 GCF_037994425.1 Phyllobacterium sp. | reverse complement strand
GCGAGATCAGAGCCTCAAGCCCCGCCGCATCGCGCACACTGGTTTCCCGCCCTGCCATAGCCCTGACCTTTTTTCTGTATACGTCACGAAATAGTCACCGTTGGACCGCTTGTCAGCATGTCATAGTGATTTAGAGTCGTTTCAACATGTCATAGTGACTTGGAGTGATTTAAGAAAGACTCTGTAATTATACCAGCGGCGAGGTGAATCGATGACGATGATTAAACCAGAGGTACCGTCCGATCCAAAGGCAATGGTCGCCGAGGCCGAGAAAGCCTTGGCCGATATTGCCAGGATCAGGGACGGCATCGGCACCGTCATCTTCGGCCAGGAGAGCGTCGTCGAGCGCACGCTTGTCGCGCTTCTAGCGGGCGGACACGCCTTGCTCGTCGGTGTCCCCGGACTTGCCAAGACGAAGTTGGTTGAGACGCTCGGAACTGTGCTTGGACTGGATGATCGCCGCATCCAGTTCACCCCGGACCTCATGCCCTCCGATATTCTCGGTTCCGAGATCATGGAACAGGACGACAACGGCAAGCGCTACTTCCGCTATGTGAAGGGTCCGATCTTCGCCCAGCTGTTGATGGCCGACGAAATCAACCGCGCCTCGCCGCGCACTCAGTCTGCCCTTCTCCAGGCGATGCAGGAATATCACGTGACCGTCGCCGGCGAACGCCACGACCTGCCACGCCCGTTCCATGTGCTCGCGACACAAAATCCGCTGGAACAGGAAGGCACCTATCCATTGCCGGAAGCGCAGCTCGACCGGTTTCTCATGCAGATAGATATTCTCTATCCGGAACTTGAGGCTGAGCGCCGGGTGCTCCTTGAAACGACGGGCACCTCCGAAGCTGCAGCAGACCGGGTGATCGATGCGACGCGTCTCCTCGAAATGCAGCAATTGATCCGCCGCATGCCGGTTCCGGAAGGGGTGGTCGATGCCATTTTGAAACTTGTTCGCTCGGCAAGGCCCGGCGCCGACAATGACATCGCCAAGAAGTTCATCTCCTGGGGTCCCGGACCCCGTGCCAGCCAGGCTCTAATGCTCTGCGCCCGCGCCCGCGCTCTGTACGATGGACGCCTCGCGCCTTCGGTCGACGATGTCAAGGCGCTCGCCGAACCCGTCCTGCAACACCGCATGGCCCTGACCTTCGCTGCCCGCGCCGATGGCATGAACGTGCGCGATGTGATCGCAAATGTGACCAAGGTTGCCCTCTGATGGCAGCAATAGGCACGCAAGTCCGGCGAACCGAGACAGGCGATGCGCTCGCGCGCGCCCGTCAACGCGCCGCGTTGCTGCCTGACCTCCTCGTCGAGGTTCACCGCATCCTGAATACGGTCAATACCGGCTGGCACGGTCGCCGCAAGAGCGGCGTTGGCGAGAGCTTCTGGCAATTTCGACCCTATACGGAAGGTGAGGCCGTCTCGCGCATCGATTGGCGCAGGTCCGCCCGCGACGATCGCACCTACATTCGTGATCAGGAATGGGAAGCGGCCCATACCGTTTGGCTCTGGGCCGATCCCTCCCAATCGATGCTCTTCAAGTCCGAGCAAGCGCAGGTTTCAAAGGAATCACGTGCGCTCGTCATGGTGCTTGCCTTGGCGGAACTTCTCTCACGCAGCGGCGAACGGATCGGCTATCCCGACATCGCCGATCCGTCCTCGGCCCGAAATGGCGCGGAACGTCTCGCAACCTTGCTCTCCCACGCGGCAAATCTGCCGGCCAAGCCCGATCTCGACAGGGTGCGCCGGTTCTCGGACGTGGTGCTCGTCAGCGACTTCCTGGAGCCGGTCGAGGAGACGCTCGATACGTTGCAGAAACTCGCCCATGTCGGCGCGCGCGCCCACCTGATCGAGATCTACGATCCCGCCGAGGAAGATTTTCCCTATAGGCGGCGTACGGAATTTGTCGATCCCGAGACCGGCGCCTCCATGACCTTCGGCCGCGCTCAGGACTATGCGGATGATTACCGCAATCTGTTCTATGCACGCCGCGAGACCTTGAGCACCTATTGTAAGCGCATCGGCTGGAGCTACACCGTCAATCGTACGGATCGGCTGGCTTCCGAAGCCCTCGTGACCGTTCACATGAACATGACCGCCAAAATCGGCTACCAGGGCGGGGGTGCCTCGTGAACGCGCTTCCCCTTGCATTCGGCGCGCCCGCCATTCTGGCGGGATTGATTGCCCTTCCGGTTATCTGGTGGTTGCTTCGGGTTACACCGCCACGACCGGTGCGCGAAATCTTTCCGCCTTTGCGGATTCTGGCGCAGCTCCTGAAGAAAGAGGAAACGCCGAACAAAAGCCCATGGTGGCTGACGCTAATGCGGCTGCTTCTGGCAACATTTGTAATCCTCGCCCTGTCGGAGCCGGTGTGGAACCCCCGTCCCGAAACACTGACCGGCAAGGATCCGATCGCCATCGTCCTCGACAATGGCTGGTCTGCAAACGAGGAGTGGTCCGCGCGCAAGGAGACGGCAGAACGCCTTATCGCCGATGCCGCGAACTCCGGCGCGCTGATCTACATTCTCGGGACGGCCGAGAAAGCGAACACGGATATTGGCCCGTTCGACGCGACGACGGCCCTGGAGCGCGTGCGGGCACTGAACGTGAGGCCGATCCCGGTCGATCGAGCAGGCGC
This sequence comes from Phyllobacterium sp., assembly GCF_037994425.1. Classification (NCBI taxonomy): domain Bacteria; kingdom Pseudomonadati; phylum Pseudomonadota; class Alphaproteobacteria; order Hyphomicrobiales; family Phyllobacteriaceae; genus Phyllobacterium; species Phyllobacterium sp. The sequence goes on along the minus strand of NZ_JBBNAM010000134.1, from coordinate 39,753 downwards.
CTTCGCCCGGCTGAAAGCGACGCTTGCAGATGTTGCTGGAACCCGCCTCGCCTACCTCAATGATGGGATTGATACACCCTCGGCGGATGCGGCATTGAAATCGCTGCAAGATACTAAGATTGCATCGATGATCTGGTACCAGCCCTCGATCAGTGCGCTCGCGGCCATCCGCCAGGCCGAAAACAGCGCGAATGGTCTCACCGTCCATGCCGTTCGCCCGAGCAACGACCGGGGACCAGGCGCAATCACGATCGGCGCGTTTGATGAAAAGGGTCGCCGTATCGCCGAAACTGGCCTGGTGTTTTCCGCTGGAGAGGCAACGGGGCAGGCGGTTATCAATGCGCCTTATGAACTGCGCAACGACTTTCATACGCTGCGCATAGACGGTACCGCACAAGCCGGTGCGACGTTTCTCATCGACGACAACAATAAGCGGCGGCGCGTTGCCCTACTTTCTGGATCGGATGCGGACCTTTCCCAGCCGCTGCTCTCGCCACTTTATTACATCTCAAGAGCACTTGAACCGTTCGCCGATCTTCTTCGTCCACGTAACGCCGAACTCGTGCGCGCAGTGCCGGAGTTGCTCGAGCAAAAGCCGTCCGTGGTCATCATGGCGGATATCGGCAAGTTGCCTGCCGATACCGAGCGCCTTCTCTCCGATTGGGTCAACAATGGCGGCACGCTGATCCGCTTCGCCGGACCGCGGCTTGCCGGCAGCGACGATGATCCGCTCCTGCCCGTCATATTGCGCAAAGGCGAGCGCTCGCTCGGCGGCGCACTTTCATGGAAAGAGTCGCAGCCGGTCGCGGCATTTCCCGACAATGGTCCCTTCGCCGGTCTTCCCACACCGCAGGACGTGACCGTTACGCGCCAGGTTCTCGCCGAACCATCCTCGGACCTTTATGACAAGAGCTGGGCCAATCTCGCGGACGGAACGCCGCTCGTAACAGGCGAAACGCGCAAACGCGGACAATTGGTTCTCTTTCACGTTACTCCCGAGGCGACGTGGTCGAACCTGCCGATCAGCGGCAGCTTCGTCGATATGCTGCATCGTCTTGTTGTCCTTTCGCGTAGTGCAGGACCTGCAACGAACTCGAATGGCGCCAGCGCCTCGCGGGCTTTGCCACCCTACCTGATATTGAATGCCGACGGCGCGCTCATGCCACCGTCCGGCGACGCCAAGCCGTTGATCACCAAGGCTGGTGAGACGCCGCAAGTGAGTTTCGACAATCCGCCCGGCTTTTATGGCGTCGAGGACGCGATGTCGGCGCTCAATCTTTTCCGACCCGATGGGGAAATCAGGCCGTTGGCAAGACCCGACATGACATTCCCGGTGACAACTGCGCGCTATGCGGTCGACGAGTCGCTGCCCCTGCGCGGTCCACTGTTTGGGCTTGCAGCCTTGTTGCTGATTGCGGATGCCCTTGCCGTCCTCTGGTTTGGCGGCCATCTGCGCCGGCGCTACCGCACCGCTGCGGCCGCCTCCCTCGTCCTATTGCTGCTGCCTGTCCTCTTTGCGGTCTCCCCCTCTCCTGCCCACGCCCAGCAAAATGACAGCAAGCCTGGTGACCAGACCATTCTCGATGCGGTCAACGCCACCCATCTTGCCTATGTGATCACCGGAGACGGCGCGGTCGACGATATCAGCAAGGCGGGGCTTGCGGGCCTCTCGCGGGCGCTCTCCGATAGCACGGCGCTGGAGCCGGGTGAGCCAATCGGCGTCAATCCCGCCACGGATGAACTCGCTTTCTTCCCGTTGATCTACTGGCCGATCGATGCGGCCGCGAAAATGCCCTCGTCCGAGGCCATCGCCAAGATCGACGCCTACATGCAGCAAGGCGGAACAGTGCTCTTCGACACGCGCGACCAGGATGCTGCGGCGGTGAGCTTTGAGAACGCATCAACCCCGTCGAACCAACGCCTGCGCGACATATTGGCCGGCCTCAATATTCCCCCGCTAGAGCCGGTGCCAAGCGATCACGTCCTGACCAAGTCCTTCTATATTCTGCAGGATTTCCCAGGCCGCTATCGCGGCAGTCCCCTTTGGGTGCAAGCGTCGCTTTCCACCGAGGCAAGGGCCGACCGGCCTGTCCGCGCTGGCGATGGCGTCACGCCCATCATGATCACCGGCAATGATCTGGCCGGAGCCTGGGCCATCGACGCGAGTGGCTCTCCCATGTTTCCCACCGTCCCCAACGATCCCATGCAGCGCACCTATGCTTTCCGCACCGGGATCAATATCGTCATGTACATGCTGACCGGCAACTACAAGTCCGACCAGGTGCATGTGCCGGACCTGCTTGAGCGTTTGGGGAACTAGTCATGTACCTTTCGCTCGATTTCCAGCCACTTCTTTCGACCACGTTGCTGGCTTTGCTGCTCGTGCCGCTGCTGGCGCTCACCGTGGCGGGCCTCTATTTTCGCCAGCGTGGCAGCGTGCTGCGCCTTGTTGCTCTCGCAGCGTTTGCCATGGCGCTCCTAAATCCGATTGTCGTCAACGAAGAGCGGGAACCGCTGAAGAGCGTGGTCGCGGTGATTGCCGACCGCAGCCAAAGTCAGGACCTTGGCAGCCGCGCGGCGGATACGAGCGCAGCACTCAAGGAGGTGCAGACTGCCCTCGCGCGCTTGCCGCAATTCGAAGTCCGGACGGTCGAGACCGGCCGTCCCAGCGAAAACGATGATGCAACGTCAACGCGCCTTTTCGGCGCCTTGAACGGCGCTCTGCGCGATGTTCCGCCGTCACGCGTCGGCGGCGCGATTATGATCACGGACGGCCAGATCCATGATATTCCCCCCAATCCGGCGGGTCTCGGCTTCAATGCACCCGTTCATGGCCTGATCACCGGCGTCCCCAACGAGATCGACCGCCGCATCCAGTTCGTGCGCGCCCCGCGTTTCGGACTGACCGGAAAACCGCAGGAGATGGCCTACAAGGTTACGGCTTCCGGCGAAGCGCAGGGCGGACGAGCGCGTGTTCACGTACGCGTCAATGGCGAGGAAACCGCCAGCGAGGACGCGATCATCGGCGAGGAAATGCCGCTCGAGGTGACCCTCTCCCGCGCAGGCATCAACATTGTCGAGATCACCGTCGATTCCGTTCCGGGCGAACTCACGGGCGTCAACAATCGTGCCGTCGCCATGGTGGACGGCATCCGGGAAAACCTGCGGGTACTCCTGATTTCTGGCGAACCCCACAATGGCGAGCGGACCTGGCGTAACCTCTTGAAGTCGGACGCTTCCGTCGATCTCGTTCACTTCACAATTTTGCGTCCGCCTGAAAAGCAGGATTCGACACCGCTACCCGAACTGGCGCTGATCGCCTTTCCGACGCGCGAACTCTTCGTCGACAAGATCGATCAGTTCGACCTGATCATCTTCGATCGTTATCAGCATCGCGATGTGATGTCGTTGCTCTACTACGACTACATTAACGACTATGTGCAAAAGGGCGGAGCCCTGCTCATTGCCGCGGGGCCCGAATTTGCCGGCCAGATGTCTATCGCGAATACACCGCTTCTTTCGGTGCTTCCCGCCACGCCAACCGGCAATATTGAGGAAAAGGCCTTCTATCCGCGTTTGAGCGACCAGGGCAAGCGCCATCCGGTTACCCGTGGCCTTGAAGGCAGTACCCAGGAACCGCCCGCCTGGAGTCGGTGGTTCCGCGTGATCGACGTCAATCCGCCGGAAGGTTCGGTTATCATGAATGCCGGCGACAGGCCGCTGCTTGTTTTAAACCGTATCGGCGAAGGCCGCGTCGGCATGTTCCTTTCCGATCAGGGCTGGCTCTGGGCGCGCGGCTTTGAGGGCGGTGGTCCGCACGCCGCCCTCTATCGCCGGATTGCCCATTGGCTGATGAAGGAGCCCGACCTCGAGGAGGAAGCGCTGACGGCGGCCGGCAACGGCCGCAACCTTGAAATTCATCGTCAGACGATGAAGAAGACGGCTGAACCCGCCAACATCATCACGCCGTCCGGCAAGACCAGATCGGTGCCTCTTACCGAGACCGAGCCCGGTATCTTCACGGCGTCTTTGCCGACGGACGAGATCGGGCTGTATCAGGTTGCCAATGGTGACCTTACGACGCTCGCCCATGTCGGCCCCGTCGACGCACCGGAATTTACCGACAACGTCTCGACGCAAGCCAAGCTTGATCCGCTTGCTCGCGAAACCGGCGGTAGCACTCGTCGCCTTCGCGCGGCCCCCGATCAGAGCAGCATAGAGGTGCCCAACATCGTTGCTTCGCGCGGCACGGCAAGCGCCAGCGGCGACAATTGGATCGGCTTGCGCCAGACGAATGAGACGGTGCTGAAAAGCGTGACCCGCCTGCCGCTTTTCTCGGGGTTCCTCGGCCTTGCCGCGATGATGCTGGTCCTCGGCGGGATGTGGTACCGCGAAGGCCGATAGAAATTATTCCGCTGCACCTGCCATCGCTGCATGGAAGACCTTGCCTTCGACATTCTGCAGAGCCCGCGGCGAGAGCTCGCACGCAAGGAACCGCGCCGGATCAACCGACGCTGGCATTTCTATCTGGTGTCCCGAAATGGGGCGGAAGCCGAAGGGTGCATAGTAGGGCTCGTCGCCGACAAGGATCACGAGTTTGTGCCCGGCAACGCGAGCTGCTTCCATGCTTGTGCGCATGAGTGCGGCCCCGATGCCTTGTTTCTTCCATGCCGGCCGAACCGCGAGCGGGCCGAGAAGCATTGCCGGCGTCGTACCGATGAGGATCGGCGTCAGCCGAACCGAGGCAACCACGTGTTCGCCATTCATGGCAACGAAGGAAAGATTGCGATCATGCGGCCCGCCTTCCCGAATCCTGTAGGCCGCGCGGGTGAAACGGCCCGGCCCGAAAGCTTCCTTGTTGATGTCTTCGATTGCATCATCATGCACCGGTTCTTCCGGCGCGTAGGTCACGACATGGTTCAGCATGTTGGATTTCTTTGAAGAGAGTGATTGTTTGCCTCGGCTAGCATCGCCATTGGCCAGTACAGGAACGTCCGCCGCTTGAAGCGCCGGTTCAGGTTTCATCGTCGGATGACCAAAAGTCCTGTCACAAATCTCTCCTTTTTCGTTCGCCTAACATCAATCGGCCCCGACGTAAACCAAAATTTCGAGGGCGAAGGTCGAAAGAGTTACGCTCTGTTCACCAGGTGGGGGCTGGATTATGGACCAGGCCAAGCCAGTTATGAGAAACAAGGCCCGACGATAAAGTCGGGTCGCCGCGGCGTTTCGTCCGGCCAATGGAGATTCGAGACTATGGGTTTGTTAATCGACGGTGTATGGCAGGACCAGTGGTATAGCACCAAGGAGAGCGGCGGACGCTTCGTCCGCAGTGAATCGCAATTTCGCAATTGGGTAACCGCCGACGGAAGCGCTGGCCCATCGGGCAGCGGCGGCTTCAAGGCGGAGCCGGGGCGCTATCACCTCTACGTATCCTACGCTTGCCCATGGGCCCACCGCACGCTGATCTTTCGCGCTTTGAAGAAGCTCGAGGACGTTATCTCGGTCTCGGTCGTGGATCATTTCATGGGCGCCGACGGCTGGACTTTTCTTGAACGGGACGGCGCCACGGGCGATCATCTCTTCGGCTCCGATTATCTGCATCAGATCTACACGCGCGCCGATCCGAACTATTCAGGCAGGGTCACGGTTCCGGTCCTCTGGGACAAGCAGTTGAATACAATCGTTTCCAATGAATCGTCCGAGATCATTCGCATGCTCAATTCCGCATTCGACGCCTTTGGCGATTCCTCGCTGGATTTCTACCCTGAAGCAGCGCGCCCGGAAATCGATGCCGTCAATGCGCTGGTCTATCCAAACATCAACAATGGCGTCTATCGCGCTGGCTTCGCCACCACGCAGGAAGCCTATGAAGAAGCCTATAACCAGCTTTTCACCGCACTCGACCAGATCGAGGCGAAACTGTCCGCACAGCGCTATCTTGTTGGTGATCAAATCACCGAAGCTGACTGGCGCCTGTTCACAACGCTTCTGCGCTTTGATCCGGTCTATGTGGGGCATTTCAAATGCAACCGCCAGCGGATCGCCGATTATCCCAACCTTTCTAACTATACACGTGAGCTTTACCAGGTGCCGGGCGTCGCTCCGACAGTGAATCTCCTGCATATCAAGGCCCACTATTACGGTAGCCATTGGACGATCAACCCCACCGGCATTATTCCCGTCGGTCCAGCCATCGATTACACCACGCCGCACGATCGCGGCGGGCTGAATGCGACCGGCCTGGAATAGTCAAGCCCCTGCTACCAGGCAGTCGGAACCTCCGCACCGTCCAGTATCTCGGCAAGACGCAACCGGGTCGAAGGCGTCGTGTCCGTGGGCAGATCGTCGAGCCTGAAGAATTTTGCCTCGGCGATCTCCCGGTTGGGCTTGAACGGCGCGGTCTGGCGAAATGACCGGCAGACATAGAGCGCAACATGGTCGCGTTTGGAGGCGTGAGCGTTGTGATAGATCGCAAAGAGTTCGGGACGACCGGTCAGTTCGATGTTGCCCTCTTCCATGAGTTCCTTGGCGAGCGTCTCCTCCATCGTATGGCCTGTTTCGACGCCGCCGCCTGGAAACTGCCAGCCGTGAACATAGGTATGGCGGATAAGGAAGACGGTCCCCGCCTTTTCATCGATGACGACGCCCCGCGCCCCGAGCGTCATCGGGCGTCGCACCAGGAAATAGGCATGGAACAGGCGATGGCGCCAAATTGAACGCTTGTCGGTCATTCTTTCCTTCTTCGGGTGGAACGGTCCCACCTTGGGACTGTTCTATTAGCGAGCGACAGCGCTGGCGACAAACGTTCTAGCACTGGATTTAGCCTTCATACTCTCCTAAAGCTGAAAAATGTTCCGCATTGCCCACATCTCAGACATTCATTTGTCGCCACTTCCCGCACCCAACTTGCGGGAACTGATTTCCAAGCGCATCACCGGCTACATCAATTGGCGTTCAAACCGCAAGGGAACGATGACCGGCAGCACACTCGATGTGCTGGTTGCCGATATTATGGAACAGAAGCCCGATCACATTGCGGTTACCGGCGATCTCGTCAACCTGGCGCTTGACGAAGAATTGGAGACGGCACAACGCTGGCTCAAGTCCCTTGGCGATCCCGCCAATGTTTCGGTCGTTCCAGGCAATCACGATGCATACGTACCGGGCGCGCTAAAAAAAGCGCGGCGCCTCTGGGAACCGTGGATGCGCGGCGATATTGAGGCCGCCGAGAACAGGCCGGTCGAATTTCCCTATTTGCGGGTTCGCGGCGATGTGGCGCTGATCGGCGTTTCCTCCGCCCGGGCGACCGCCCCATTCATGGCGACGGGCGACATACGCGATCGCCAGGCGCGCAGGCTCGGCGAGATCCTGGATGAGACCGGCAAGCGCGGGCTCTTTCGCGTCATAATGATCCATCACCCCCCCGTACGCGGCGCGGCTCCAGCCCATAAGCGGCTGCTCGGCATCGGCCTCTTCCAGCGAACGGTGTCTCAATTTGGCGCGGAGCTTGTCCTACACGGCCATACGCATCTCGCAACCCGCCATGCGATCAATGGACCCGATTGGGAAATCCCGGTGGTGTGTGTCCCGGCGGCGAGCCAAGGCTTCGAAGTCGGTCAGCACAAGCCTCCGGCGGCGTTCAACCTGTTCTCAATTGCAAAAACCAATGCGGGCTGGGACTGCAACATGGTCGAACGCGGGATCGTCGACGCTCAAATGACGATCCGCACCATTCGCGAGCACAATCTCAGGGTCGGTAGGGTTTTCGCTACGAGTTAAGCTCAAAACAGCGGCGCGAGCTTCTCCCAGAAAAGGGCGAGCATCCCTCCCGCACCGATGAATGCACCGATCGCAAAACAGACGACCGTTGTCGCCATATCGTATAGCCCCGAACGGCTCTGCGCGTGGGTAGCTGAATTCGCGGCCGGTTGCAGGCTTGCAGCGTTTTGACTCTCTGCGGTACCTGTCGGGCGGAGCGCTATCCGCTCGCCCTCCATCAAGCGCTGTCTTTCGACGATACGTTCAGCAATATAGGTAGTCACTGCTTCCGAAACAGGTTTCACGTCGGGTGATTCCGCGAGCACGATGCGGCCAAGACGCGTGTCGCGAACAAAGCGATAGGTCCGCCGGTCGCGGCCCATCATCACGTGGGCGGTAGCGTCAATCCATAGCCTCGGCTGCAAACCCTTGGAAATCGCAAAATCCCACTGGGGGTCGTCCGCCGGCACTTCATCGAAGACCGGCTTCAGGTCCTGCGCCAGAATTTCGATCCGCGCGAGATCGGCCTCCTTCATGTCTATAATGACATCGCCACGATCCGCAGCAGCGACCTGGGCCCCGCGGATCGCCTCGGCAAGCGTTCGCTTGTCGTCGGCTGGCGTGATCTTCTCTCTCATTTCATTCATCGGCTTTTCCGGCAAGGAGGCGGTTTTACCAATCTTTAACGATAAGTCGCAGCCATTGCACCAAAAACGCGATTGGGCGCACCTTCGATACCCGCAATGTGTGAAGGGCCCTCAGGGCCCTTCAGTTCATTTTCCGATGATGCGGTTGGCCGCCGAAATGATCCCTTCGAGCGACGCAGTCACGATGTTCTTGTTGATGCCCGCCCCGAACAGCTTGCCACCGGGATGCTCGATTTCCATGTAGCTGATGGCGGCAGCATCCGAGCCATGCTGCAGCGAGTGTTCGGAATAGTTCACTACAGACAGCGTAATTCCGAGATAGTGGGAAAGCGCATCGATGAAGCCGTCCACCGGCCCCGTCCCGCGCCCTTCGATGCGCTTGGTCTCACCGCGATCGGTGATTTCGGCCGAGAGGATTCGCATGCCCTTACGCTCAGTGTCCGGATAGGTGTGGTGATCGACGAATTTCAGTCGCGCGTCGGGCTGTTCGACGTAGAGTTGCTGGAAGCGCTCGTAGATCCGCTTCGATGGCATCTCCTTGCCCTCCTCGTCGGTAATATGCTGGATATCCTCGCGGAACTCCACTTGCATTCCGCGCGGCAGGTTGAGGCCATAGTCGGCCTGCAGAATATAGGCGATACCGCCCTTTCCCGACTGGGAATTGATGCGAATGATGGCTTCGTAGCTGCGGCCAACGTCCTGCGGGTCGATCGGCAGATATGGTACTTCCCACAAGGTCTTGTTGGCCTGTTTGATGGCCTTCATGCCCTTGTTGATCGCATCCTGGTGCGACCCGGAGAACGCCGTGTAGACCAATTCGCCAACGTAGGGATGCCGCTCGGGAATCATCAATTGGTTGGAATACTCGTAGACTTCCTTCATGCGGTTGATGTCTGAGCAGTCGATCTCGGGATCGACGCCCTGCGTGAACATGTTCAAGGCAAGTGTGACGATATCGACGTTGCCCGTACGTTCGCCATTGCCGAACAGCGTCCCCTCGACGCGGTCAGCGCCAGCCATCAACCCAAGTTCCGTCGCGGCAATGCCAGTGCCCCGATCGTTGTGCGGATGCAGCGAGATGATCAGGTTCTCGCGGTTGTCGAGCTGGCGGCACATCCACTCGATCCGGTCGGCATAAATGTTCGGCGTCGACATTTCGACTGTCGAAGGCAGGTTGATGATCAGTTTATTGTCCGGCGTCGGCCTGACGATCTCGGTGACCGCATTGCAAATCTCGAGCGCTACTTCGAGCTCGGTTCCGGTAAAACTCTCGGGGGAATATTCGAAACGGTAGCCACCTCCGGCTCTCGCGGCCATGTCGGTGATCATTTTCGCTGCATCCGTCGCGATCGACTTGATGCCATCGACGTCCTTGTCGAACACGACGCGCCGCTGCAATTCGCTGGTCGAGTTATAGAAATGGACGATGGGCTTATGCGCGCCCTCCAGGGACTCGAACGTACGCGTGATAAGTTCGGGGCGGCACTGGACCAGTACCTGCAACGAGACATCGTCTGAGGCGTTTCCTTCCTCGACGCACCAACGGGCAAAATCGAAATCCGTCTGCGATGCGGAAGGAAAGCCGATCTCGATTTCCTTGAAGCCCATGTCGAGCAGCAGCGCGAACATGCGTACCTTGCGGTCATGGCCCATAGGGTCGACCAGCGCCTGGTTGCCGTCGCGCAGGTCGACAGAGCACCAGATCGGTGCCTTATCGATGCGCTTTGACGGCCACTGCCTGTCCTTCAGCTCGACGAATGGATAGGCTTCGTACTTTTTGCCGGCATTCGGCATGCCGGCGGTCTGTTTCCTCGGAGCGATCATATCGGTCATTGTGCTTCTCGTTTCCGGCCGGATACGCGGAGTTTTCAAGCGATCTCGGCACTTTCTTAAGCGTTGCGTCGGACTTGTAAAGGGTAAGGAGCAGAAGCCTGGCGGCAATTTCGACCGCCGGACGCTCCTCTCAACGAGCCCGGCGGTCGCCGATAAGGCCGAGAAGAAGCGGAAGGAGGAAGGCGCGATTCGTCAGGCCCGCAAAAGCGGACGAGGCAATGGACTCGTGGGTCGGGCGCGTTCTCATGGCCCAGACAAATAAACGACTGTCTGGGCGGATGCAAGGATGAGTTTAAGGCGGGTCAGTTCTTTTTGAGCTGGGCGGTCATGCCGGACAGCCATTCGCTGACGACCTTCACGTCTTCCTTGCCAAGGCCATGGTCCGACTTGATCGTACGGGCTTCGACCCGGGCGCCATGCGACCGCAACATGTCTTCAAGCGCTGGCGCGTAAGGCGCGTAAAGTTGATCGGTCACGCCTGAAACCGTCAATACGCGAGCATTGGCCAGATTTGCCTCCGTCGATTCGGTGAGAACAGGCATCGAGCGGAGCAATACTGCCTGCTTCACGAGGTCCGGGTAGAGCATCATCACGGCGTTAACGAGATTGGCGCCGTTGGAGTAGCCGAGGAACGTGGTGCGCTTGGGGTCGATCTTGTATTGCAGCGCTGCCTGCTTGAAAAAATCGGCAAATGCCTTCGCCTCGGAACGGATGTCCTTCTGGTCGAAGCTGATCGGGGTCAGCCGGCGATACCAGCGGTTCGAACCATCCTGCACCACGCGGCCGCGGACGGCGAGAAGCAGTGCATTCGGCGCTATCTTCGCTCCGAACGAAACGAGGCTCGTCTCGTCCTGGCCCGATCCGTGCAGAAGCACCAGCGTATCGCCATTCGGCGCGTCCGGGCGATAGAAGCGGTATTTGAATGCGAGATCGTTATGGAGCGCGCCGTCGCTTTGGGGAATTATCTCACCCTTGATCGCTTTGTTCAAAATACTGGCCCCACCTGTAGTGAGCGTGTTGACGGGCGTAGCCTTGAGCTGCATCTGCGGCGCGGCCTTACTTTTCTGGGAGCAGGCATCGACAGCAATATTTTTATCGATATCGGGGGTTGGATCAACCGTATTCGAACGAACCTCGGCCTTGCCTGTCTGCGGTTTGTCACAATCAGCGATGCCAATCGCGTGCGCCGATTGGGCCGCAGCGGCAAATGAGAGGCCTGCGATAAGTGCGAAGAGAAAAGGTTTACCCATAAGTTAATCCTAGAAGTTAAAGGTTAACTAAGATTGTAAACAGCCGCGGTCATCCGCTCGGCGCTGCCATGCCTATTGGCGCTCGATTCTCAGAAACTGGAATTGATGCGTGCCGCCAATTAATGTCCCCTGACGTACGCCCCCAGCGTCGCATCAAGATGAAGTTCGCATTGCTGGGCAAATCTCTCGCCCAAGCACCTGCTCTATGTCAACATAATTGTAACGAAATCATGACGAACTGAAACAGTTCGTTACATTTTGTTGCACACATACATCGAAATTTAGCCCTTTTGGGCCATCAGGCCCTTCAGCTTGACGTGCTGGAGCAACATCACGGTCTTCGCGTCGACGATCTCATGACGCTCGACGGAAGCCAGTGCGTCATCGAGGGTCATCTCCAGAATTTCGATGTCTTCACCTTCGCCTTCGTGCCCGCCGCCTTCGGAAATGCGATCTGAAGCATCGTAGACCGCGACGAAAAACACCAGCCGCTCGGTCACGCTCCCGGGGCTAATGAACACGTCAAAGACACGCTCGATGTCGCGCAGGCGATAGCCGAGCTCCTCTTCGGTTTCCTTGCGCGCCGTCGTTTCGGCATCATTGTCATCAAGGAGGCCCGCACAGGCTTCGATCAGCATCGGATCGTGCCCGGTCACATAGGCCGGCAGCCGAAATTGCCGGGTAAGTAGTACCGTTCCGCGCGACGGATCGTAGGGCAGCACGACTGCCCCGTTGCCCCGGTCGTAGACCTCGCGCTTGTGCTCTTCGAGCCTGCCATCACGTCGCACCATGTCATAGGTGTATTTTTTCAGCTTGCCCCAATTGTCCGAGAGCAGTTCTACCGACTTCATGCGCAAGGGGCCGTCACTCAATGGAAGCACTCCTTTAGTGGCTAGCGAGGTTAGGCAAATGGAACGGCGGCGGTGCCGATCGGCAACTTTGCTTCGTCCTCAGGTTCGACATGAATGACCACACTGGCCTCGGGGATTTGCGCCATCAACGCATTCTCGATCCGGTCACAAATCACATGGGCGTCGCCGACGCTCATCTTGGCGTCGACCACGAGATGGAACTCGATGAACGTTACCCGGCCTGCGACGCGTGTCTTCAAGTCATGAACTTCGAGAGCGCCGCCAGCATTCGCCGAAATTATGTCGCGGATGTGAATCGTCTCCTCGGTGGCGACGCCGACATCCATGAGGCCTTGCACCGAGTTGCCAATGACGTTCCAACCCTGGAAAAGTATGTTGACGGCGACGATGACGGCAAGGATAGGATCGAGGATGGTCCAGCCAGTGAGAATTGCACCGACAAGTCCGGTGAACACGCCCACCGATGTCACGACATCGGTCATCAGGTGCTTGCCATCGGCAAGAAGCGCCGGCGATTTTGCCAGGCGTCCGCGATTGATCAGGACGGTTGCCCATATGGCGTTGAGCACCGACGCGCCGCCGTTGATGGCGAGACCAAGCCAGGGCTGATCGAGCGTCCTTGGTGTCTGCCAGACGAACCAGACCTCACGGAGGATTAAAAGTGCGGCGACAATGATCAACGCGCCTTCGAGCACGGCCGAAAAGTACTCGGCCTTGTGATGCCCATAAGGATGATTCTGATCGGCCGGAATATGGCTGACACGGATCGCCCACCACGCGGCCACTGCGGCCACGACATTAACGATGGATTCGAGCGCATCCGAATAAAGGGCAACGGAGCCGGTGACGTAGTAGGCGCCGTACTTAAGCGCAAGAACCGTGCAACCGACGATGATCGACCAGAATGCCAGCCGCTGAACTGTAGTCTCTTGGCTCATTCTCAAGATGCTCGTTGCTTCGCTGCTCATGTCAGGCAGCGCGTTCCTTGGCACGTCGCGGCAAGTGAGCGACGACGTTTTCGATCATGCGCATACCAGCATTGTGTCCGAGTGTCATGATGGATTCCGGATGGAACTGCACCGCCGCGATCGGTTCGCTCTTATGTTCGAATGCCATGATGACGCCATCCTCCGTCTCCGCCGTAACGATGAATTCATCGGGGAGACGTACTGGATCGGCGAAGATCGAGTGATAGCGCCCAACCGTCACTTCCTTCGGCAGGCCGGAGAACACCTTGCCCTGCTTGGTGATGCGAATACGCGAAGGCTTGCCGTGCATTGGAACGTGGAGTTGCCGCAGCGACCCGCCATACGCCTCGGCAAGGGCCTGAAGGCCGAGACAGACGCCGAAAATCGGCAGATCGCGCTTGCGCGCCCTCTTGATCGTGGCCTTGCAGTCGAAATCCTCGGGTGTGCCCGGTCCCGGTGACAGGACGATCAAATCAGGCTTGATCCGGTCGAAGATTTCATCCGGCACTGGCGTGCGGACCGTGGTTACGGTAGCCCCGGTCTGGCGGAAATAATTCGCCAGCGTGTGGACGAAAGAATCCTCGTGATCGACGAGAAGTATCTGCAGGCCCTCGCCGACACGCGCGACGGCACGCTCCTCGGTGAGGACATTGCTCTTGTGAGCATCCCGCACGGCGGCGATCATCGCTGACGCCTTGAGTTCGGTCTCGGCCTCCTCCTCTTCCGGGATCGAATCGAAAAGCAGGGTTGCGCCGGCGCGAACCTGCGCAATGCCATCCTTGATGCGAATGGTACGCAGCGTCAGGCCCGTATTCATGTCACCATTGAAATTGACCATGCCGATGGCGCCGCCATACCAGGCGCGCGGGCTACGCTCATTTTCTTCGATGAAACGCATCGCCCAGAGTTTCGGCGCGCCGGTAACAGTGACGGCCCAAGCATGCGAGAGGAACCCGTCGAAGGCGTCCATGTCTTCGCGCAGACGCCCCTCGATGTGATCGACGGTGTGGATCAGTCGCGAGTACATCTCGATCTGGCGACGACCGATGACGCGGACCGACCCCGGCTCGCACACACGGCTCTTGTCGTTACGATCGACATCCGAACACATGGTCAACTCGGACTCATCCTTCTTCGAGTTGAGAAGCTTGATGATCTGTTCAGAGTCGGCGATTGCGTCCTCGCCTCGCTTGATCGTGCCCGATATCGGGCACGTCTCGATGCGACGGCCAACGACACGCACGAACATTTCCGGCGAAGCCCCAACGAGATACTCGTTGTCGCCGAGATTGATGTAGAATGAATAGGGCGATGGGTTAATGGCCTTCAGCCGGCGCGAAATTACAGACGGTGCCGTTTCGCAACGTTCGTAGAATGTCTGGCCCGGGACCACCTCGAAAAGGTCACCGCGTTTGAAGCTTTCCTTGGCTTTCTTCACCAACTGGGCATAGTCGCCCGGATTGTGATCGCCGCGGCCCGGAATCTTGTCGGTGGGCTTGAACGGCATTGCCTCCGTTTCGCGTGGCAGGCCTTCAGTCGACAAGCCGTTGAAAGCATACTCGTAACGGTCGAGCCACGCCTTGGCCGCATGATGATCGACAACCAGTATTTCATCCGGGAGGTAAAGCACGATATCGCGCTGGTCGTCGGGTCGTTTCAGCTTGAATTGTACGGGATCGAACTGGAAGGCAAGATCGTAGCCGAAGGCGCCGTAAAGCCCAAGGCTTGCATCGTCCTCGGTGAAGAACAGATGAACAATTGCGCGCAGCACGGTAAAGACCGATGGAACGCGGGAGCGCTCCTCTTCCGTAAATGGCCGGCTCGGCAGCGCGATCTCCAGGTCAATTTTCGTCGCACTCGTTGCAACGGTAGAGACTTCCTCCAGCGAGGCAACGGTTTGACGAATGGGAACGAGAAGGACTTCCCCGCGCTTGTTCAGTGCTTCGATGGTCATATGGCGCCCATTCGACGTGATGACCACCGGTGGATCGACAATAGCCGTATCCCAGCGCGTATAGCGCCCCGGATATTCATAGTTGGACGAGAAGACAGCACCGCGGCGCTCATCCAACGCATCCACGTAGCTGTCGATGGCGCTGGCATAGGCCGTTCCAATGCGCAAACGGGAAATCGTTATTCCGCCTTTGGTGTCGAAGATTTCGACGTCGCCCTCAATTCTATGCATCTTCTTCTCCGTCTCGTTGCATCTGGCCTTGGGGGCTTCTGGCGATAAATAAAAAGGCCGCCCGGAAAACCCGTTGCGGCCCTGTTCCCTTTACGCATGCAAAAGGCTGTGCGGCCGCTAGAAGCGGAGCCACCACCAACCAGTTTTGTTAACGCGCGTATTCATGTGCTGATTGTTAGCGGCAGCCGAGGCGGCTTGCAACAGCAAAAACGCGCCGTCTCTCGCCGATTGTCAGAAGAGCCCCTCGATCAGTCCGTCTTCGTTGAGATGAATCCGTTCGGCGGAAGGCGATTTCGGCAGTCCCGGCATGGTCATGATCTCACCGCAGATCGCCACGATGAAGCCGGCCCCGGCGGCCAGGCGTACTTCGCGCACATGCACGACATGATTGACGGGAGCACCACGCAGGTGCGGATTGGTCGAGAAGGAGTATTGGGTCTTGGCCATGCACACCGGCAGGTTGCCATATCCGGCCTCCTCCCATTGTTTGAGTTGCTCGCGCACGCTCGAATCCGCATCGGCCTCGGCGCCTCGGTAGATCCGTTTGACAATAGTTTCGATCTTTTCGAATAGCGGCAGTTCATCCTCATAGAGCGGGGAGAACTGCCCTGAGCCGCTCTCCGCGAGGGTAACGACCTTGTGCGCGAGTTCCTCGATGCCGGCCGAGCCCTCAGCCCAGTGCCTGCAAAGGATCGCTTCGGCGCCATGCGCAGCGACAAATGCCTTGAGCGCGTCAATCTCGCCTTGCGTATCGGCAGTGAAATGGTTGATGGCAACAACGACGGGAACGCCGAATTGTCTGACGTTTTCCATATGTCGCCCGAGATTGGCGCACCCAGCCTTGACCGCGGCAACATTTTCCCGGCCAAGATCTTCCTTGGCTATGCCCCCATGCATTTTCATTGCCCGAACGGTCGCGACAATAACGGCCGCTGCGGGTTTCAATCCGGCCTTGCGACACTTGATGTCGAAAAACTTCTCCGCACCGAGATCGGCGCCAAAACCTGCCTCGGTCACGACGTAATCGGCAAGTTTCAGCGCCGTCGTGGTCGCGACGACCGAGTTGCAGCCATGCGCGATGTTGGCAAACGGGCCGCCATGGACGAAGGCGGGGTTGTTCTCCAGGGTCTGCACCAGATTGGGCTGCATTGCGTCCTTGAGAAGCACCGCCATCGCCTTGTCGGCCTTGAGGTCCCGGGCATAGACGGGCGTCTTGTTGAAGCGGTAGCCAATGATGATCTCGCCAAACCGTTGCTCGAGATCAGCGAGGTCGGTGGCAAGGCAAAGGACGGCCATGACCTCCGAAGCGACTGTGATATCGAAGCCCGACTCGCGCGGAAAGCCGTTGGCGACCCCGCCGAGCGATGAGGTAATATCGCGCAAGGCTCGGTCATTCATGTCCATTACTCGCCGCCAGGTAATGCGGCGCGTATCGAGATTGAGCTCGTTGCCCCAGTAGACATGATTGTCGATCATCGCCGCGAGCAGATTATGTGCGGCAGTCACTGCGTGAAAATCACCGGTAAAATGCAGGTTTATGTCTTCCATAGGAATAACCTGCGCATAGCCGCCGCCGGCGGCACCGCCCTTGGTGCCAAAACAAGGGCCGAGCGAAGCCTCGCGAATGCAGACGATGGCCTTCTTGCCGACCCGGTTCAAACCGTCGCCGAGCCCGACCGTCGTCGTAGTCTTGCCTTCGCCGGCTGGCGTTGGGCTGACGGCGGTTACGAGGATGAGCTTGCCATTCTTGCCGTCGCGTTTTGAGTGGATGAACTCGGCCGAAAGCTTCGCCTTGTCATAGCCGTAAGGAGCGAGATGCTCGGGTGGAATGCCGACCTTCGCGCCGATCTCCAGGATGGGCTTTTTCGCCGCAGTTCGTGCAATCTCAATATCGGATTTGACGACCGTCATCGCATTCCCCCCATATTGCTACCAATCAAATAGCATTCCGGGACGAAAATGGGGATAGTCAGATAGGACTATCCCCTGTTGCGATGTCGTGGCCGTTTCCTATTCGCCCATTGCGATCAGGCTGGCATTACCACCAGCGGCAGCCGTATTGACCGAAACCACCTGTTCGAGGGCAAAGCGCGCAAGGTAAGCCGGACCGCCTGCCTTCGGGCCGGTACCGGAAAGTCCGGAGCCGCCGAAGGGCTGCGTGCCGACGACGGCGCCGATCGTGTTGCGGTTGACATAGACGTTGCCGATGTCGAGCCGGTCCACAACCTTGTTGACAGTCGCTTCGATACGGGTGTGCAAACCGAACGTGAGTCCGTAGCCGGTCGATGCGATCTGATCGATAACTTTATCGAGATCCTTAGCCTTCCAGCGAACCACGTGCAGGACGGGGCCGAAGACCTCGCGCTCCAGCGCTTCCGGGCGGTCGAGTTCGACAATATGCGGGGCGAAGAACAGACCTTCATTCGGTGCCTCGCCGGCATAGTGCACTTTCTGGCTCTTGCGCATCGCCGAGATATGATCGCGCAGCATGTCACGCTGGGCATCATCGATGATGGGCCCGATATCCGTGGAGGGCAATGAGGGATCGCCCACGGTGAGCTCCTTCGCAGCGCCTTCGATCATTTCAAGCATATTGTCGGCGATGTCCTCCTGGAGATAAAGGATTCGCAGCGCCGAGCACCGCTGGCCGGCCGAACGGAAGGCCGACATCACCACATCGTCGGTTACCTGCTCGGACAGCGCCGTCGCGTCGACGATCATGGCATTGAGGCCGCCCGTTTCGGCGATCAAAGGAACGATCGGCCCCTTCTTCGCAGCAAGGGCACGGTTGATGGCCCAGGCCGTATCGGTCGAGCCCGTAAACGCAACGCCTGCAATTTCGGCATGCGAAGTCAATGCCGCCCCGACCGAACCATCGCCGGGCACATAAAGCACCGCATCTTTCGGCACCCCGGCTTCGTGCAGAATCCGAACCGCCTCATAGGCAACGAGTGGGGTCTGCTCGGCTGGCTTGGCAACGACCGTATTGCCGGCAGCAAGCGCCGCCGTTACCTGTCCAAGGAAGATCGCCAAGGGGAAATTCCAGGGACTGATGCAAACGAATGCACCCCGACCGCGATGGCGGAGCTTGTTGTCTTCCCCGGTCGGCCCGGGCATGACCTTGTCAGCGCCGAATTGACGGCGCGCCTCGGCGGCATAGTAGCGGCAGAAATCGACCGCCTCTCTAATTTCGGCAATACCATCATCGACCGTCTTGCCCGCTTCGCGCGAGAGAAGATCGAGCAGGTGATCCCGATTGCCTTCAAGAAGGTCGGCAGCTTTTTCGAGCGTCTTCGCGCGCGCATCGACCGAAACCCGCGACCATGCTGAGAAGCCCTTGCGGGCAATCGCAACCGCTTTTCCGGCCTCATCTGCCGTAGCGAATACGACGGAGCCAACCTTGGATCCATTGACCGGCGAGATCACTTCCTGTGGTTTGCCCGAGGGCTTCACGGCATCGAGCAAAGGGACGGCGTTTACAGTCCGCGACGCCTTGGCTATGCCGCCGAGCAGCGCCGCCAGTTCCGTGCGCGCCCCAAGTTCGACGCCGGCGGAATTGGCGCGCTTGCCATAGATCTTCGATGGCAGCGGGATGTTTGGATGCCTGTAGCCCCGGCCGTCGTTCAGTTTCTCTGCGGGACGGACGAGCAGATCAGCAATCGGAATGTCATTGTCGCCCACAACCGAGACGAATGAGGAGTTCGCTCCGTTCTCCAAAAGGCGGCGCACCAGATAGGCGAGAAGATCGCGGTAGCCACCGACTGGAGCATAAATACGGCAGGCGATCTTGTCGCCCTTCTCCGTGATTTGCTTGTAGAGGCTTTCGCCCATGCCATGCAGGCGCTGGAATTCGAAACCGGTCTTGTCGTCACCGGCCATTTCCAGGATCATTGCTACTGTCAGTGCATTGTGGGTTGCAAATTGCGGAAAGAGCCGCGGCCGCGCCGCGAGCATACGCTTGGCGCAGGCGAGGTAAGACGCGTCCGTCGCAGGTTTGCGCGTAAACACCGGATAGTCGGCCAGCCCGCGCTCTTGTGCACGCTTGACCTCAGTGTCCCAGTAAGCGCCCTTCACCAGCCGCACCATCATCTTGCGGCCATGCCGGGCCGCGAGCCGATCGACATGCTCGATCACGTCGAGAGCCCGCTTCTGATAGGCCTGGATAGCGAGCCCAAAACCGTCCCAACCATCAAGTGAGGGATCGCCGAAAACCCGGTCGATGACGTCGAGCGAAAGCTCGAGCCGATCGGCTTCTTCGGCATCGACGGTGAAATTGAGATCATAGGATTTCGCCTTTTGCGCCAGCGCGAGCAGGTCTGGCACAAGTTCGGCCATGACTTGGTCGTGATGGGTGGCGAGATAGCGCGGATGCAAGGCGGAAAGCTTGACCGAAATGCCCATGCGGTCAGGGAGCTTCTTGTTGCCGGTCGCACGGCCGATGGCCTCAATCGCATCCGAATAGGACTTGAAATAGCCGCGGGCATCCTTGCGGGTGCGGGCACCCTCGCCCAGCATGTCGAAAGAATGACGATACCCCTTGGCCTCGTTCGTGCTGGCGCGCTTGAGGGCGTCCTTGATGGTTTCGCCGAGAACAAAATGATGACCGAGATAGCGCATGGCCTGCTTGGTGGCGGTGCGTACCGTCGGAAGGCCGATCCGCTTGACCAGTGACGAAATCACGCCTTCCGGCGTCTCGCCCGGCCTGATGACCTTGGCCGAGAGACCAAGCGCCCAGGCGGAGGCCGAGACGAACCACGTATCGCCACTCGGCTCATGCTCCGACCAATGGCCCTGCTTGAGCTTGTCTTCGATGAGCTTGTCCTGCGTAGCCGCATCGGGCACGCGCAGCAGCGCTTCGGCAAGCACCATCAGCGCCAAGCCCTCGCGCGTCGACAGGCCGTATTCGCGCAGGAAATCCTCAACGCCGCCAATCCCCTTCGCCTCCTTGCGGATCGTCGCGATATATTTGCTGGCGCGTGCATCGATACGGCGGTTCACGTCCTCAGGAAGCGCGATCGTCTTCAGAAGGTTGGCGACGAGTTCCTGATCGTCGACGGCGTAAGGCGCGGAAAAAACATTGGTCGCAGGCGTTTGAACGGTCATCAGGATCCCCTTATTGATTTTTCCCATATAATCTATTCTACTTGGTTATTCTCACCAATGAGCGTGAGTGATTTGATGAAAAAAACCAAGAATGGGGTATATTTTAGTGATGAAGAATCTGGATAGCCTGGATCGCAGGATCCTGCGCGAGCTGCAGAAGGACGGCCGCTTGTCCAACACCGAACTTTCCGAGCGCATCAGCCTCTCGCAAACCGCCACGACAGAGCGGGTCAAGCGCCTTACCCGCGACGGATATATCCTCGGCTACACGGCGAAATTGTCGCCCAAAAAGCTTGACCGCGCAATGCTGGTCTTTGTGGAAATCAAGCTCGACCGCACGACCCCGGACGTATTTGCCACCTTCGCTGCCGCGACGCGCAGGAATCCCGATGTGATGGAGTGCCACATGGTCGCCGGCGGCTTCGACTACTTGATCAAGGCGCGGGTCGCCGACATGGAGCACTACCGGCGTTTCCTCTCGGACGCCCTTCTCTCGCTCCCAGGGGTGCGCGAAACGCACACCTATGCCGTCATGGAAGAGGTGAAGGAATCGTCAGCCCTACCCGTCTGAGCCGTCAACGAGCTACGTCATGCTACTGCTGCAGCTACTGCTGCAGCTATTGCTGCAGCACCTGCTTGATGTCGATAAGGTTCGACCGCACGCGCAGGATATAAAAGCCCATCGTGGTCAGATGGTTCGGCAGAAGCCAACCGCCTTCACTGCCGTTGGCGATGATCCATGGCTTGATATTGAGCGCCGAGCGTAGCTGGCCATCCATACCATCCCAGAGCTGGGTCAGGTGCTTTTCCTGCAGCACCTGATTGAAATCGACCTGCGCCGCGTTCATCAGCCCGTAATAGGCATAGAGCTGGCCGTAGGCGAACCAGAAGCGGTCGTCGGCGCGGAAGTCGAACCAGCCGTAATTGTTGTTTTCCGACCTGTCCTTGAGAATGGCCGAGGTCCCGCCGATGTCATTGGCGATCCGGTCGATGAACTGGATGAGATTGTCGGCGCGCGCGTCGAAGATGGCGTTGCAGTTCTCAAGCTTGGCATTAAACGTGCGCAGGTCGCGGACGGCCGAGCGATAGTAGCTCGGCGTCGGGGTCTTGGGCCCGAACGGGTTCAGGCCGAAATACCATGAATCCTCGGCGAACTGCAGGTTGCCGCGCGCCTTCTGCAGGTCGGCATCGATCTGCGAGGTGCCACGCACGCGGCCGAGCGTATCGACTAGCTCGACGGCGGTGCGCCGCACCGCATTGTTGATGCCGCGCTGGAACGACGCCTTGTTGTCCATGAACGGTGTATCGTCCCAATCCTTGCCGAAGAGGCCGAGCTTGTAGAGCAGCATGGAGGATATCCAGCCATTCTGGTTGACGTTGAAATCGGCAAGATCCGCCGTGACCTCGACAATGGCCGAACGCGCGCAGGTCTTGGCTCCAGTCGCGGCAGCCTGCGCCACGGGCTCGCCCGCCGGTACGTTGCGGCTCTTGAAATCGTAGACGTTCACATAGTCGGGATTGAAATTGGTCCAAACCTGCGTGTTGTAGAAGAAGTATGCGTAGAGGCCGGCCCAGACCAGCACCAGAAGCCCGAGGACGGCTTTGAGGACGAGGCCACGCCGGCCATACCAGCTGCCGATCCACATGAACGGCCAGAGGATGATGCCGATCAGGAAACCGATCCCGCGCCCGATATAGTAAAACAAACGGCTGAAAAAATTGATCACGGGCTCGAGCATCCTGTTTCCTCGTTACTGTTCAAGTCCATAGAGCCGTTTGTGCAGCCCCTGCCTGCTTTCTCACATAAGCTGTTTCGAGAGTGTGGACAATGTCGCACTGCGAATAAGCCGAGGCGGCTAGCGCCGTCCACCGGATTACCCCAAACCGTACATCTTCTTCCGCAACCCTTCCTTGTCCTTGAGATACTTCGACTTGAGGATGTCGACGACATGCTCCTGATAGGCTGGTTTCCAGGTCTCGTAATCGGCATAGAAACCCGGCTTGTTGAACACGTAGCGCGAGAGGAAATCCCAAGGGACGAAATCACTGATCAGTTGGTTGACCAGCCACGCGTCGGGGTGGCGCGGTGCCGCGCGCACGACGAGAAAACGGCGCTTCGGCTCGATCTCGGCCAGGTTGAGCTGTCCGGTCTGCCCGATCTCGCGCTTGGCGGCATTGAGAAAGGGCCAGGTCCCCTCGTGATTGATCGAGGCGGCGTTGGCATGGATCCAGGTCTGCAGCCAGATATGATCGATATTACGCAGGTCTCGATCAGGCTCGAACGTCTGAATGAGGTGGCGGATGATCATTTCGCCACGATTTTCCAGATATCCGGATTGTTCGATCCAGGAGGCACGCGGCAGTTCAACGCGTGAGGTGGCTGCGAGAAACTGGAAAACCTGTTCGGCATCCTGAATGGAAATGTAGTTGACCTGCCAGGGGCGCGAGCGACGAAAGCCGGGCGCCGAAGGATCGCCAATCACGGTCGTCGTATTTTCATCGACGAAAACGTAGGTGCCGCCAAAGTGGCTGGTCCAATAGGCGCGATGGCGGAAGATTACCTTGTCGGGCACCAACGAATTCTCACGGATGTCGCCGGTGACCTTGGCAAGTTCCACCATGCGATTGATCAGCCCATCGTCCCGCCAGGCATCCGGTTCGCTTTGCAGGCGGTCGACAAGCAGCCGCAGTTCGGCCGCCTGCCCCATGACGTTCTGCGCCGAGAGCACGCGGAATTCGACCTGATTGATCGACAAGAGGTCCTCGATGTCATTGACGACGGACACAGAGTCTTCGATCTCGCCGTAGAGCACATCCTTGATCGTCAACGCATTGATGGCGCGGGCGTTGCTGGAAAAGAATTCGTACATCAGTTGCGATGTATTGGAAAACTGCGTGTGGACCACAGGCAGGTCCGCCTGCGCCGGGGTCAGAATGATGAAGCGGCGATTGACGCCGTTGGGATCGAGATAGGATAGGTCCTTCAATTCTTCGGCAATTTCCGGCGAGAAGCCGGTCCGATCGATATTGAACTGCTTGAGCTCCGTCCCGCTGTATCCGAACGCCGTGAGCGCCCGATTATAGCGCTCGATCAAATGCGGCTGGTCGATCGTCAGCAGGCGGCCGTAGATCAGTTCGTTTTCGTAGAGCAGTTCCATCAGACGTCCCACTGCCCGTTGGCCTTCAGCGATTCAACTTCTCGCACCGCCCGTTCCCGCAACCGCGCATCGCGAACCAATTTGTCGACAGCAGCATCGTCCGACTTGTCGGCGTAGCGGAATTCGGAATCCGCATATCGGTTCGTTTCCTGCAGCACCATTTCCATGGTGAAAGGCTTGCGCAATTCCTCGATCATGGCCTTCTTGTCGTCATAGCCCTTGTGCATGAAGGTCTCAGGCTTTTCGAACCATTCATCCGGCAATTCGACATCCATCGCCCGCATCTTGATGGCATCGGTCACGTTCTTGATGGCCCGGCCGGTAAACCGTGGCTCGCGTTCCTTGATCATATGGAGATAGGTGCCGACGTCTGCGAGCGTCTTCGGCTCGCCGTTCTCCGCGATGAAGCGATCATAGACCCCGCGCAGTCCGTCTTCCTGCGGTTTCGACAATTGATCGTAGGCGCTCTCGACCGCCCGCTCGATCTGTTGCGCTGCGAAAAGCTTATGGTCGCCCAACGGAATTTTGTGATTCTTGCCGGCGAGCAGCGCAAAAATGTCGATGTAGTCGTCGCGTGACTGCGGACCATCCACCAGCCATCGCGCCCCAGCGCGCTGGCGCAGCGCATCATCGACGTTCTCGGGATAGTTGGAGAACATACCGAACGCACAATTGCCGCGCACGACAGTCGAGGCTCCAGAGAAGGCTTCCATCAGGACGCCGGTGATCTCGTGCTGGCCGGAAGACGCCCGGTCGTCCGAACGCTTTGCGGCCACCTGATCGATGTCATCGATCGTACCGAAACCGATGACGCGCGGATTGAGCACATTCGTTACGAACTGCTTGCAGTTCTGACCGGACTTACCCTGGTAGGACGAGATCTGGTCGACGCCGAAATTCTCGTAGTGGAACGGGTAGCCGGCGACCTGGCAATAATCATTGACGAGGCCGGCGATCATTTGGATCAGTGTCGTCTTGCCAGTCCCGGGTGCGCCATCGCCGATGAAAGTGAAAAGAAATCCGCCAAGCTCGACAAAGGGGTTAAGCTGGCGATCGAAATCATAGGCCATCAACATCTTCGAGAGTTTCAGCGCCTGGAATTTGGCGATGTGATTGCCGACAACCTCATTCGGCTTCTTGAAGGTCATCACCAGGGGTGTACGCTTCTTTGACGGCGCCACATCGAAGCCGTCCAGCGTGAAATCGTCGCTGTCGAGCCGCAGATGCGTATCCTCGAAAGAGCCGAGGCCATCGAAGCGCGCTCTGCGGCGCAGCAGACCTTCTATTGAAAGGGCAGCCAGCGCCTTTGCCCGTCCCAGCATCGCCTGTTCGTCGCTGGCGCCGGCGATCGCCCGGTCCAGTCCTGCGACGACAGATTTCAACGCGTCCTGCGCCGTGTCGAAGTTGAAGTCGGGCTCGGCAACATCGTTGGCGGGTTCTGCATCCGATTCAATAAATTGTGCGAGATAGGCCGAAAGGGAGAAAGCGGCTACGTAAGCTGCAGCTGACAAAAGCCGCTTGAAATGCCCCGCGTCTTCGCCTTGGAGCGGCGCAAACGCATTGCGCGCCGCAAGGCTCTCAAGATCACTTTGACGCCCGAATATATCGGCAACCGCAAGTGCGACTGCCACACCGCGGCGTGCCCGAAACAACAGGTTATGCTGTGCTATCGATAGCATCTGGTCGTCCGGGCGCTCCAGATGGATGGTCTTTGCCAATTCCACTTCGCGCGTCTTGCGCAAGGCCCCGGTCGAAATCGTTGGAACGAAGCGCCGGCCGGTGCCGGCGATTTCGGTGCCGGATTTCGCATCGCCCGCTTCGAGCGAGACGAAACGCGTCACCATTGCCTGCGCCACCGCGAGATGTCGGGCAATATCCTGTTCGCCAATGGTCGTCAGTCCTATGTCCATCACCGTCTCCCTTCAGACGCCGCTTATTACCTGACCGTTGGACAGAATATGCGTCTGAAACCCCGTGAAGATACGCGATGCCTCGCCCGCAGCGTAAAGCGCCTGATAGGCCTCATGTGGCACCAGTGCATGCTGTTCGTAATGGCTTACGCCCTGACGTGTGGCTTCAAGATCATCCGTGTTGATGTGAAATTCCTCGCGCGCTGGCTCCGAAGACCATAGCCCGCGTTTGCCGGGCTTCTCGGCCACGGAAAACACCTCTTGCAATGTCCAGGTGAGGAGCCACGCATCCTCAGGCCTGCGTACGCTTCCGAGCACATCGGCGACCTTCTGATTGTGCTCCGTAATCCCCGCAGTGTAGAACGGGCCGAGTACAAACCGGCGTAGTTGTTTGGGGTGGAGTTCCGGAAAATCCTCGTCAAGGCTCGTTGCGATTGTCACCGGCGACAGCGAATAGGCCGAATTCTTTGCAGCAAAGTCGTCGAAGCGGCGCGCCAGGTTCGGATTGAGCAACCCGCCAACCGGCAGCGGTATCTTTACCGCTGTGCTCAGCTTGCCGTCCTTGCCTACCAGCGTTTCCACCATATCCTCCGAGGAATCTTCGATGACGGCCATATAGACGAGGGGGAGATTGGAAGCCCCGTCAAACACGCCCCAATGCACGACGTAGAACGGCCGGTTTGTCTTCGGATTGACCGAAACACGGATGGTCTCGGGTAAAAGGAACGGGGAGAAGACCTCGCCTCTTTCGACCGTCTCGAGATAGATGCGCTCCGCCATCGAGCGCTGCAGGTCATGGGGAAAGTCGCGATTGCGCAGTATGAAATCAGCCATCTCCCCGCGTAACGCCTCCGCTGGAGGAATGGCGGCGAGCCGGGCCTTTGCGTCCTTCTTGTCGTTCTCGAGCTCAAGAACATTCTGGAAAACCGGGAAGCCACTGTCGGCCCGCGATATGCGAAACCGTTCGGCAAATCCGACCCGGTTGCGCCAGCAGTCGAACGAGGCACCGAGCCGCTGCAGATACTGTGCCACGGTCTGGGCAACAAGATCATGCTTGTACAGCGGGGAGTCCTGTTGGTTTAAGAAGATGCCGAGCCCATCGAGCGCAGAGCGGATGGCGCCGAAATAGCGCTCAGCCGCCCCGATCTCCGCTTTGTCGTTCATCGACTAGCTCTTCACGTAGTCGGCGGTGTTGTGTTTCTTCAGAACCTCGGAAAACCGCCACGAGAACGCGTCGTCCGCCAATTTCTTGCGGCGCTGTATATCCTGCGAACTCACCATGTTCTTTTCATGCATTTCGAGTAGATCGCCAATATGTTTCTGGGCCGCAGCGCCGACCCCGGCCATCGTCTCTTCGGCCGCCGTGTCGACCTTGCTGCCGAGGGTGTTGATCTTGTGGGCGACATCCTGCTGCGCCGCCGTCTTCAGGGAGTCTTCGAGCGCCTTGTAAAGGACGATGCGCTGCTCGGTATCGATCGACAATTTGTTGATCAGCGTGCTCTGCGCAGCGATCTGATTGTTGAGCGAATCGACGAATGTCTGAAACATCGACGTATAGCGTTCGAGCGTCTGGCTTTCGGCCAGCAGCTCCTGCTCCTTGGCCTGGCGCTCATTATATTCGGTCGCAAGCTTCGAGCGTTCACCTTCAAGGGCGGCGCGTGCGCCCTGGTCGGTGGAAGCGGCAATGCGGTTTTCGATATCGAGCAGCTGCGGGTTCAATTCCTCGATACGCTTTTGGGTGGCTTCGAGATTGGCGATCGTCGTCTTGCGCCGTTCGATAACGGAGGCGAGGCTTGTCTCGGACGTCTTGTAGCGCTGGTCGAGTACACCTTTCTGTTCCTTCAGTATGCCGACGATGCGGTCGGATTTTGCCAGAAGTTCCTGTAGGTTGCCGGAGAGCGACATGTTGCGGACGCGATCGGAGCGCATGCGCTGCATCTTCTGCTTCGAGAAAACGCCAATGAATTTTTCCCAGCCGGAATAGCCTTTCATGCTTTCAAATTCGGACCCGAACACATTGGTGGCGTCTTCGAGGCCGATGATGAGTTCGGCGATATTGCCCTCCATCACCTTCTGCTGACGCAACACATCCTCGATGCAGGCATTTTCGATATCGAAATCGGACGCGCCGATCTTTTCATCTGCCTTGGCGAACTTGTCGAGAACGGCGCTGGACTGATCGATCTTGGTCCGCATATCGTTGACCATGGACCGCGTCTTTTCGATTTCGGCATCGAAGCTCTGCAAATTCGCCATCAGCATATTCCCCTTGTTTCCCAATAATAATTTCCGCCGCGCGAAGCGAATATAGACACGCCACCTTGCGAAAAAAAGCCTACCAAGGAATAACGGCCTCCCAAACACACCCTATCCCTCTGGTATTCTGGCCGCCAGCCTTGCTATAGAACGACGGGTAGAGCGGAATGGCGCGGTAACAACATGGGTTCGACTTCCAAGACCACTCTGAAAACGGTGTTTCGCATCGACTTTCCCAACCGGGAAAGGCTCGGTCGCGGCAAGGTGCAACTGCTTGAGCTTATCGCTACAACCGGTTCGATCTCGGCTGCCGGCCGGTCGATGGATATGTCCTACCGTCGAGCCTGGCTGTTGGTCAGCGAAATGAACAGCATGTTCGCAAGTCCGGTCGTCGACTCGCAACGCGGCGGCAAGCAGGGCGGCGGCGCGACGGTCACACCATTCGGCCAGGAACTCCTAAGACATTTTCATGCCATGGAGGCGAAGATCGCATCCGCCGTCGCGGACGACATCGATTGGCTCGAGGCCAACCGCAGCAAGACCCCAAACGCATTCGAGAATCAATAGGGTTCCAGCGCTACCGTCTTTATGACGGCGAAAACCGGGAGCCCCTGTTTCAGCCCGAGCCTTTCACACGACAGCCGGGTAATGCGCGCAAGAAGCGTCGTGCCATCGCATTCGATGTGGATGTCGGCCGCGCCGGCATCGTCGAGAGTGATGCCCTCGACCGTTCCTTCTATGATGTTGAGCGCGCTAAGGTTTTCAGGATGGGTGGTCGATACCATCACATCCTTGGCCAGGATATGAACGCGAACGGCCCGGCCCTCTGCAATCTCTGCGCCCGATACATAGAGGCGGTAAGTTTTGAAGCCGATAGTCGCAAGGCGGTGAACAGCGTCGTAATTCAGGACTTTGCCCTCGACAATTGCGCCGGCTTCGCGCTTTGAGGCTGCGATCGAGACGGACGTCGCGTTGAGAACCTCCGTCGCAGCGCCCGCCATCGCAACCTTGCCTTCGCTAAGCAGCACAACCCGGTCGGCCAGGCGGGCGACTTCCGCCACCGAATGGCTGACATAGATGATCGGAATATTCATCTCGTCGCGCAAGGCTTCGAGATAGGGCAGGATTTCCGCTTTGCGCGTGTCATCCAGCGCAGCGAGCGGCTCATCCATAAGCAGCAGGCGCGGTGACGACAAAAGCGCTCGACCAATTGCCACGCGCTGCTTTTCGCCCCCCGAGAGTTTGCCGGGCCTGCGGTCGAGAAGCGCGCCGATACCAAGAAGGTCGACTATTTTCGTCAGATTGTCGGCGCGATCCTGCTTAGGCGTAAACCAGCGGCCATAATTCAGGTTCTGCAACACCGACAGATGCGGAAAGAGCCGGCCCTCCTGAAACACCGTGGCGAAGCGGCGCTTGTGCTTCGGCACAAAGATACCTCGCTCGGTATCAATGAGAACATCGCCGTCAAACACGATCAGTCCCTGATCGGGACGCGAAAGTCCGGCAATGATGCGGATGACCGACGTCTTGCCCGAACCCGAGCGCCCGAACAAGGCGGTGACGCCACTCTCCGAGACGAAATGCGCATCAAGATCGAACGCGCCGAGCCGCTGTTTCGCCTGGAACTGCAGCATCATTCGAATTCCACGCGGCGCCCGACAAGGTAGGCCATGAACTCCGACGCCATCAAGGCGGCCATGGATATCACAACGGAGATCATCGTCAGGCGGAAAGCAGCGGCATCGCCGCCCGGCACCTGCGTGAACGTATAAATCGCCGCAGACAACGTTTGCGTTTCGCCGGGGATATTGGAAACGAATGTAATCGTGGCGCCGAATTCACCCATGGCCTTGGCGAAGGAAAGGATCATGCCGGCAATGATCCCGGGCAGGATCAGCGGCAGCGTTACAGTGAGGAATACCCAAGCCGGGCTAGCACCAAGCGTAGCCGCCGCATCCTCCAGACGCCGGTCGATCGCCTCGACGGAAAGGCGGATGCTGCGCACCATAAGTGGGAATCCCATGACCCCGCAGGCCAGCGCCGCGCCGGTCCAGCGAAAGGAAAGGACGATGCCGAGATAATCCGCAAGAAATCCGCCAATTGGGCCCCGCCGGCCAAACAGGATCAAGAGTATGAAGCCGGTAACGACCGGCGGCAGGATCAGTGGTAGGTGGACGAGCCCGTTGAGGACCGATTTGCCCCAGAACTTTCCGCGAGCCAGAAGAATCCCGACAAAAATGCCGGGTATGAGGCTTGCAAGCATAGCGACCGAAGCAATCCGCAAGGTAAGGTGAACGGCGGTCCACTCCTCATTGCTCAGTGCTAACCAATCCAATGCATGCCCTCGCCCGTTGCGCCGATGTGAACGGCTGTCCGAGCGCAAAGTCCGGACAGCCGCCCCATCTTACTTCAATACGGTAAACCCTTGCTTTTCAAAAAATGGCACGGCCTTTTCCGATTTGATGTAGTCAAGCAATGACACGGCGTCGGGATTCTTGCTTTCGGCCAGAAGGGCGATGGGATAGATGATCGGCTTATGGCTGTCCTCGGGGAAAGTGCCGACGATCTTGACTTCCTTGTCGGCCGCGGCATCGGTCTGATAGACGATGCCATAGGGCGCCTCGCCGCGCGAGACCAGCAGAAGTGCAGCGCGCACGCTTTCGGCGCCGGCGACCTTCTTCTCTACGGAAGACCAGACGCCAAGCTTTTCAAGCGCCTCTTTGCC
The DNA here is from genome assembly GCF_037994425.1 of Phyllobacterium sp. Lineage (NCBI taxonomy): Bacteria > Pseudomonadati > Pseudomonadota > Alphaproteobacteria > Hyphomicrobiales > Phyllobacteriaceae > Phyllobacterium > Phyllobacterium sp. Next base: position 9,088 of record NZ_JBBNAM010000134.1, on the reverse strand, counting down.
GTACTTGCCGGCGGGAACGGAATCGACCGCGCCCATTGCCAGCCGGCCATCGCCCAGAAGCTTTGCAAGGTCAAAGCCCTTCTTGATTTCGACGGGTTCGCCCTTGTCCTTACCAGCGACGAGAACGATGCGATTGCCAAGAAGGTTCTTGCGTGAATCTGCCTTGATCAGGTTCTTCTTGGCGACGTAGTCCATCCAGTCGAGATCGGCCGAAACGAAAATATCGGCCGGCGCTCCAGATTCGATCTGCTTGGCGAGGGCCGAGCTGGCCGCATACGAAATCGCTGTCTCCTTGCCCGACTCCTTCATCCAGGCTGCAGCAATATCATCGAGGGCATTCTTCAGGCTCGCCGCGGCAAATACCGTGACTTTCTCTTGTGCTTGTGCCGGAGCGATCGGCAATGCCATGCCGAGCCATGCCGCCGCGCATGTGGCCACTGCCATTTTCATCCATTGCCGACGTTGAATGCCCATTTTTAACCCTCCAGTTCAGGCGTTCGAGATATTTTTCTGATTATATCGACGGATACCATATAGCCAGTGTTATATTTCTGGAAACATATTGCTTGACGGACATAGGAGTGACTCATGAAAAGAATGCTGCTTTTGACGTTGCTTTTCTTGAGCTTTGCGTTCGCCGCCCGGGCGGGGTCCTTCACCGACGCGGCCGGACGCATCGTCGAGATTCCCGATCGGATTGAACGAATCATGGCGGCGGGACCGCCCGCATCCGTGCTTGTCTATGTATTGACGCCGCAGAAACTCGCAGGCTGGGTGCATCGCCCCTCGGATGAGGAGAGCCAGTATCTTCTTCCTTCGGCACGATCACTGCCCGAGTTGGGGAGGCTGACCGGAAAGGGCGACGCGATCCAGTCCGATGCCGTGGCGAAAGCCAAGCCGGACCTCATTGTCGACGTCGGAGATGTCAGGGAGGAATATGCTTCGCTTGCAACACGCATCCAGACCGAAACGGGTGTGCCCTATCTTCTTCTTGACGGCAGCCTCACCAATACGCCCCAGCTCTTCGAGACACTCAGGAAACTGTCAGGAGCACCGGAACGTGGCATGGAACTTGCCGAATATGCACAAGCGCACCTCGACAAGTTGAAGGCAGGGCTTGCCCAAGTTCCCAACGAAAAGCGGTCCCGGGTCTACTACGGGCGTGAGGCTGACGGCATGCAGACCGGGCTTGCCGGCTCAATCAATGTCGAACTTTTTGATGCCCTCGGCGCCGTCAATGTAGCGGCGGCCAAAGGCGCAGGCAGCTTAACCAAAGTGACGCCGGAGGAAGTCATCAAGTGGGATCCCAGCGTGATTATCGCAGCGGACGCCAAATTCGCGGCGCAGGTGCGATCGGACCCCGCATGGAGTGGCGTTGCCGCCGTCAAGAACGCTCGCGTTTTCGTTCAGCCCGCCCTACCATTCGGCTGGTTCGACGGGCCTCCTGGAGTAAATCGCCGGATGGGAATGATCTGGCTGGAACCTCTTCTTTACCCGGAGGTGTTTCAGACCGATCTGCGTAAGGAAACGCGGGACTTCTACAAGCATCTATCAGATGGATCTCAACGACGCGCAGCTCGATAGACTCATAAGGGACAAACGCTAGGAGGCGAGGATGGTTCGGGAAAATGAAATTCGGACCAATGAAGTGGCAGTCAAGGCGCCCGATCCCATGGACGCCGCTCTGACTTTCATCGGCAGGATTTCGACTCCATGGGCATCGCGGCTCACATGTCCCCGCCAGGGCCGGCATGACGGGCCGCTTTGTACCATTGAAGTTTTCGAGCCCTGGGTTGCAGCGCTCGAAGGCGTCGCCGCATTCGAGCGGCTCGAGATACTCTATTGGCTTGACCGGTCCCGCCGCGATCTGGTGCTACAGAGCCCCGCCAACAATGGCGCGGTCCGTGGCACATTTTCGTTGCGCTCGCCAGTCCGGCCAAATCCTATCGGCACAGCCATCGTCAAACTCGAGCAGGCGACCGGCCCGATCCTGTCAGTCCGCGGTCTCGACTGTCTCGACGGTACTCCGCTTCTCGATATCAAGCCCGACAGGACATTGTTCAAGCCGATTGCACCGCTGCAACCCGGCGATTTCGAGACCGATCCCGCCGCAACCGCAACCTATTGTCAGAAGCGTTAGTCGATGGCGACCATCACGACCGAGCCGCCGACATCGATTCGGACATGGGCCGTGGTCGCGCCCTTGGTGACTTCGACCACTTTACCTTTCAGCCGGTTGCGCGCGCTGATTTTCATGCGGTCCTCCGTTCATTTGCGCCGGTGGCGCTTGGTGATGCACTGACCATATCCTTCAGCATCTGTGCTGGCTACGGACGATTGGCTGTTCAGAACGCCTTGAAGCCGCTCGGCGGGATGCGTCCTGTCTCTTCCTCCCAATGCTTCCGGCACAGCGAGACATACAGGGTTTTTTCGATTGCCACCTGATCGCCCTCGGTCATGGCATGCCCTTCGGGATCGCGCCGGACGACCATCGTCGCCTTGGCGCCACAATGGCAGATCGTGCGAATTTCCCGCAAGCTGTCCGCGATGGCGAGCAGTTCCGACGAGCCCGGAAAAAGCTTGCCTTGAAAATCGGTGCGAAGGCCGAAGCACATGACGGGGACGTTGAGCCGGTCTGCCACTCGCGCAAGCTGCCATACCTGGTCCTTGGTCAGGAATTGCGCCTCGTCGACAAATACGCAACTGATGGGGCTCGCCTTGTGCGCCGTTGCGATTCGCTCGAACAGCTTGTCGTTTTCGCGATAAAGCTCCGCATCGGCGCTGACACCGAGCCGCGATGTGATTTTGCCAGCACCGTTTTCGGCATAGTGAGCGGCGGTAAACAGCATCGTGCGCATGCCACGCTCCTGATAATTATAGGAAGCTTGGAGCAACAGCGTTGATTTGCCGGCATTCATCGCCGAGTAGCTGAAATAGAGTTTTGCCATGGCCTGCTTTACTAGGAATGAGTGGCTGCATGCATCCCTCACACAAGCTTGTCCGCAACTTTTGTCGGATTTTTAACAACTGTCGCTATTTGACCGGATTTATGCGCGCCTATGCTTGAATGCCTGCCAATTTGGTGCTTGGTTCTTGCATGTATCAACCGGGAATAACCCGGAGAGGGAGAACTACCCATGAACGTACTATCCAAACTCACTGTTTCTCTGGCTCTTGTTTTGTCTGCTGGCACCGCTTTTGCCGCCGAGCCGGAATCTTGCAAGGCCGTTCGTTTCGCCGACGTAGGCTGGACCGACATTACCGCAACGACCGCTGCGACGAGCGAAGTTCTCAAGGCGCTGGGTTACTCCACCGACACGAAAGTGCTCTCCGTTCCGGTCACTTACGCATCGCTCGGGAAGAAGGACATGGACATTTTCCTCGGTAACTGGATGCCGACCATGGCTGCGGACATCAAGCCGTACCTCGAAAACAAGACCGTCGAGGATCTTGGGCCCAACCTTACCGGCGCGAAATACACACTCGCCGTACCGCAATATCTCTACGATGAAGGTTTGAAGGATTTCAAGGATATCGCCAAGTTCAAGGATAAGCTGGGCGGCAAGATCTATGGCATTGAACCGGGCAATGACGGCAATCGCCTCATTCTCGGCATGATCTCCAAGGACCAGTTCGGGCTCAAGGATTTCGAGCTCGCCGAATCGTCCGAGCAGGGCATGCTGGCGCAGGTTGCCAAGGATTCGAAGAGCAAGAAGCCGATCGTATTCCTCGGCTGGGAGCCTCATCCGATGAACACGAACTTCAAGCTTGCCTATCTTTCTGGCGGCGATGAAGTGTTCGGTCCGGACTTCGGCGGCGCGGTTGTCCATACGAACGTCCGAGCCGGCTATACGACCGAATGCCCGAATGTCGGCAAGCTGCTGACCAACCTCAAGTTCAATCTCGAGATGGAAAATCAGATCATGGGCAAGATCCTCGACGATGGCGAGGATGCACCCAAGGCTGCATCGGAATGGCTGAAGGCCAATCCGGCAATTCTCGATACCTGGCTGGCTGGCGTCACGACCGTCGACGGCAAGGAAGGCTTGCCCGCCGTCAAATCGGCTCTGGGACTCTAACAGACGATCCCGACGGGGGAGCGCCTGTAACAACGAAGAGAATTTCAGCCACCCGGCGCATCCGCCGGATGGCTCCTTTCATCCATTCGTTTCGCGACAGAGGGATACTTCCGCTTGGACTGGTTAACACAAGACAAGATTCCGGTTGGCAGGACGGCGAAGCAGATCGTCGATTGGCTGACGAATAATTTCGCCTGGTTTTTCGATGGTCTCGCCCTGCTTATGCAGGGTTTCATCGATGCGCTGATGTTCGTTCTGAAGTATCCGCACCCGCTGATCATGATCATAATCTTCTCGGCGATCGCCTACGCGTTGCGGCGGTCAATCGGCGTTACCATCCTGACCGCGCTTGGCTTCCTCTTCATTCTCAACCAGGGATACTGGCAGGAAACAATGGAGACGCTGACGCTCGTTCTTTCATCCTGCATTCTATGCATGGGTATTGGCGTGCCGATCGGCATCATCGCGGCCCACCGTCCCAAATTCTATGCGGCGATCCGCCCGATCCTCGACCTCATGCAGACGCTGCCAACCTTCGTCTATCTCATTCCGGCAATCGTTTTTTTCGGTATCGGCATGGTGCCCGGCCTGCTCGCAACCGCCATTTTCGTGCTGCCCGCGCCGATACGCCTGACCCATCTCGGCGTCTCGTCGACTCCGATGCATCTGATCGAGGCTGGCGAGGCCTTCGGCGCATCGTCGCGCCAGCTGCTCTGGAAGATCGAACTGCCCTATGCGATGCCGCAGATTCTCGCGGGGCTCACGCAGACTATCATGCTCTCGCTGTCGATGGTGGTCATCGCCGCTCTCGTCGGCGCCGATGGCCTTGGCGTGCCGGTCGTGCGCGCCCTCAACTCGGTCAACACCGCCCTTGGCTTTGAAGCAGGGCTTGTCATCGTGGTCGTCGCCATCGTGCTTGACCGCATCTTCCGTCCCGGCAAGGAGGCAGGGGAATGACCGCGATTACTCTCGACAATGTCTGCATTGTTTTCGGTAAAAAGACCGACGGTTCGCTGGCGCTGGCGGATGAAGGCAAGAGCCGTTCCGATATTCAGACCGAAACCGGCCATGTACTGGGCGTGCACAATTGCTCGATCACCATTGCCGAGGGCGAAATCGTCGTGCTCATGGGCCTCTCGGGCTCAGGTAAATCGACACTTCTGCGAGCAATCAACCGCCTTAATCCGATCTCGCGCGGGTCGGTCGTCGTTCACAATGGCGGGCGCTCGATCGATGTCGGCAAGGCCGACAAGGCGACGTTGCGCGACTTGCGCAAGCATCTCGTTTCGATGGTATTCCAGCAGTTCGGCCTCCTGCCCTGGCGGACGGTCGAGGAGAATGTGGGCTTCGGGCTCGAACTTTCCGGCATACCCAAGGAGGAGCGGGCCAAGGCTGTCCAACAACAGCTTGAACTGGTCAACCTCAAGGACTGGGCCAAGCGCAAGGTCGGCGAGCTTTCCGGCGGCATGCAGCAGCGCGTCGGCCTTGCTCGTGCCTTCGCCACCGGTGCCCCTATCCTGCTCATGGACGAACCGTTCTCCGCACTCGACCCGCTGATCCGCACCAGGCTCCAGGATGAGCTTCTGAGCCTGCAGGGCCGTCTGAAGAAAACCATCGTCTTTGTCAGCCACGATCTCGATGAGGCGATGAAGATCGGCAACCGCATCGCGATCATGGAAGGCGGACGTATTATTCAATGTGGCACGGCGCAGGATATCCTGCTCAACCCTGCCAACGACTATGTGGCCGATTTCGTCGCCAACATGAATCCGCTTGGGGTGCTGACGGCGGCGGACATCATGGTGCCGCTCGACCGGTCGCGGTCTGCCGACCGGCCCTTTGCCGCAACGGCGCGCCCGGAAACGCCGGTAAGGGAAATCATGCAGGCCGTTGCCAAAAACAGCGGCGATGTAGGTGTCGTCGACAAGGGCGCCATACTCGGCATGATTTCGGCCGACGATATCGTCCGCGGCTTGCTACGGCACCAGAAGCACTGAAGTTTAAAAAAGCTACTCGTCGGTTTGGTCGTCATCGCCTGGTTTGCCGGCCGGCTGCCAGGAATGCGGCGAGACCTTCTTCTGCGTGTTGGAGTCTGTGAAGATCCACCACCCCGCATCGGTCTCGTCCCACTCACCGCCGGTTGCTTTCAGGCGTTCCAGCGAACGATATTGGCCGATAGATTCGTTTTCTTGGCCATCTTCGTCGGTCCAGAAAACCGTGACCTTGCTTCCATCCTTCGGCGCTGTCGAAATCGGCTGCTTACCCGCCATCCGTATTGCTCCCTGCTGTCTCATGGTGTGCAGTTATTAGTCACCATGAGGCCGGCATCGATTGCAAGCGGTTACGCTATTTTCTACGCATTTGCCGCGACGTGGCGGTCAGGCGGCTGCATTCTTCCTGGCGAGGCGCGCGCGGATGCTTTCGACATCGGCTTTCGGCGTCGCCGCAAACAGCGTCTTAGTGTAGCTGTGCTGCGGATTGGAGAAAACCTCGTCGCGCGTGCCATATTCGACAACCTCGCCGTAGTACATCACCATCACCTCGTCGGCGATGTAGCGCACCACCGAAAGATCGTGGCTGATGAAGACATAGGTGAGGTTGAACTCGTCCTGAAGATCTGCGAGCAGGTTCAGCACCTGGGCCTGCACTGAAAGGTCGAGTGCCGACACCGGCTCGTCGAGCACCAAAAGGCTTGGGCTCAGCATCAGGGCGCGCGCAATGGCAATGCGCTGGCGCTGGCCACCAGAGAACATGTGTGGGTAGCGGTTGTAGTGCTCCGGGCCAAGGCCGACCTTGACCAGCATCTGCATGGCAAGGTCGCGCCGTTCGGCCGCCGTCTTGTTCGTGTTCAAAAGCAGCGGTTCGCCGAGCACTTCGCCGATTTTCTGGCGCGGGTTGAGCGAGCCGTACGGATTCTGGAAAATGATCTGCACCTTGCGACGCAGTTCCGCCGTCACGGTATCCTTGGCGATATTGATGGGCTTGCCCTCAATGAGGAGTTCGCCTGAAGTCTGCGGATCGATCAACGTCAGAATGCGTCCGAGCGTTGACTTGCCGCAGCCGCTCTCGCCGACGATGGCAAGGGTCTTGCCCCGTTCGAGCGTAAAGCTGACTCCCTTGACCGCGCGGACGCTCTTGGCCTTGCCAAACATGCCGCCGCCGACGTGATAGTCACGGATGATATTGCGGCCTTCGAGCACGACCTCGCTCATGATGCCACTCCTGCATTGGCCGCTTCGTTCTTCATGAAATCCGCAACGGTCGACAGGCGGTCGCCTGTGGCATTCTCGGGTAGAGCCGAGAGAAGTGCACGCGTATAGGGGTTCTTGGGCGATTCAAAGAGGGTGAGCACATCTGCCTCCTCCATCTTACGGCCCTTATATTGGACGATGACGCGATCGGCAGTTTCCGCCACCACGCCCATGTCGTGCGTGATCATGATCAGCCCCATGCCGTGCTTCGCCTGAAGGCCGACGAGCAAATCGAGGATCTGCTTCTGAATTGTCACGTCGAGCGCGGTGGTCGGCTCGTCGGCTATCAGCAGCTTGGGATTGCAGGCAATCGCAATGGCAATCATGACGCGCTGGCACTGCCCGCCCGACATCTGATGCGGGAACGAATTCAGGCGTTCTTCCGGGGTGGGAATGCCGACCTGCTGCAGCAATTCGATTGCCCGCTTGCGCCGCGCCTTGGCATCCATTTTCATGTGGACGCGCAGCACTTCTTCAAGCTGGAAGCCGACCGTAAAGCACGGATTGAGGCTGGCGATCGGCTCCTGGAAAATCATGGCCACGTCGCGGCCGACAATTTCGCGCCGTTGCTTGGTCGACATGGTCAGAAGGTCGTGTCTGTCAAAGGTCATGCTGTCGGCGGTTACCGTGGCGGTCTTGGGCAGAAGGCCCATGACCGCGAGCATGGCCACCGATTTGCCGGAACCGGATTCTCCGACGATCGCCAGGACCTCGCGCGCATCAACCGAAAGGTCGATGCCCTGCACTGCCATGAAGAGGCCGGTGCTGGTGTCGAAGCCGACCGAAAGGTTCTTGATTTCGAGAAGTGCCATGCTCAGCTCCTCTTCAGTTTCGGATCGAGAGCATCGCGCAGCCCATCGCCAACGAGATTGATGGCGAGAACGGTGATGAGGATTGCAAGGCCTGGGAACGTCACAACCCACCAGGCGCGGAGGATGAATTCGCGCGCCTCGGCAAGCATCGTACCCCATTCCGGCGTCGGCGGCTGGGCACCCATGCCGAGGAAGCCCAGAGCCGCCGCATCGAGGATGGCAGCCGAAAAGGCAAGCGTTGCCTGAACGATCAGCGGCGCGAGGCAGTTCGGCAGGATGGTCAGGAACATCAGCCGCCGCGTCCCGGCCCCTGCCACTTTCGAGGCGATGACATAGTCCTTGGTGCGCTCCGTCATCACCGCCGCACGCGTCAGGCGGACGAAATGCGGCAGATTGACAAGCGAGATCGCGATCATCGCGTTGAGCAGCCCCGGCCCGAGAACAGCGACAAGCACGAGGGCCAGAAGCAGCGATGGGAAGGCCAGGATGATGTCCATCACGCGCATGATGATCGTATCGGTGCGGCCGCGGAAATAGCCTGCGATCAGACCGACAAGCACGCCGGAGACAACCGAAAGACTGACGACGACAACGCCAATAAACAGCGAGAAGCGCGCGCCATAGATCAGGCGGGACAGGATATCGCGGCCGACGGCATCGGTTCCGAGGAAATAGGTGAACCTGCCGCCTTCGACCCAGGCCGGCGGCAAAAGCAGGACCTCGCGGTTTTGAATGCTCGGACTATGCGGCGCCGCAAACATTGCAAAAACGGCCAGGAAAAGAATGATCAGGAATACCGCAAGGCCAATCACCGCGCCCTTGTTGCGCGAGAAATAGAACCAGAACTCGGCGAGACCGGTCGGCGGCGTGATGGTTTTGAGTTCGACAACAGTCATCGGACCCTCCTAGTACCGGATACGCGGATTGATGAACCCGTAGAGCACAT